>NZ_JAALEC010000253.1:0-2205 GCF_014145205.1 Dietzia sp. DQ11-44 | reverse complement strand
GCCCGCGCGGCGCGCGCTGCCGCCGGAGGCGCGGACCTCCTCGGCGGCGGCCAGGATGCGGGCGGCCTGCTCGTCACTCATGAGTGCCTTCTCGTTCGGTCGTGGGCGTGCTGACAGGGGGTCGGGTCAGCGGGCGGTGCGGGGCATGCCGAGGCCGCCCATGCAGGTCAGTTCGCGCATGACCTCGTTGACCCCGCCCCCGAAGGTGATCACGACGTTGCGCTTGTTCATCATGTCGAACCACCGCTGGAGTCTGGCGGTGTCGGGATCGGTGGGGTCGCCGAAGCGACCGAGCAGCTCCTCGATGATCCGGCCGACGTGCTGGATCTTCTCGGTGGAGAACACCTTGGACGCCGCCGAGTCACCCATCGACGGGTTCTCCCCGGCCGAGGAGACCTGCCAGTTGAGCAGTTCGTTGAGCCGGACGAACGCGAAGATCTCGGCGAGCCCGCGCCGCACCTCGGGCCGGTCCAGGTGACGGACACCGTCGGCACCGGTGCCCCGGGCCCAGCCGACCAGCTCGTCGTAGTACCCGCCCGGTCGACCGGACGGGGCCAGCATCACGCGCTCGTGGTTGAGCTGGGTGGTGAGCATTTTCCACCCGCCGTCGACCTCGCCCACCACCATGTCCGCCGGGACGCGCACGTCCGAGTAGTAGGTGGCGTTGACGTGGTGGGCGCCGTCGCAGGTGATGATCGGGGTGAACGAGAACCCCGGGTCGGAGGTGTCGACGATGAAGATGGTCAGACCGCGGTGCCGCGAGTCCGGGGTGCCGGTCCGCGCGGCCAGCCAGATGTAGTCGGCGTGGTGGCCGCCGGTGGTCCACATCTTCTGCCCGTTGATGATCCAGTCACCGGTGGCCTCGTCCCGCCTGGCGGTGGTCCGCAGCGCGGCGAGGTCGGTGCCCGCGTCGGGCTCGGAGTAGCCGATCGCGAAGTGGATCGAGCCGTCGAGGATCCCGGGCAGGAACCTCTCCTTCTGCAGCTCGGTGCCGTACTTCTGCAGGGTCGGCCCCACGGTCTGCAGTGTGACCGAGGGCAGCGGGACGTCGGCGCGGGTGGCCTCGTTGGTGAAGATCAGCTGTTCGATGTGGCCGAATCCCTTGCCGCCGAACTCGGTGGGCCACCCCACGCCCAGCCACCCGTCCCGGCCCATGCGGGTGATGATCTCCGCGTAGGTGTCGCCGTGGCGGGTGGTGGCGATGTCCGCCGCCTCCTCGGGCGAGATGAGCGTGGAGAAGTACTCGCGGAGCTCGGCCTGCAGCGCCCGCTGCTCCCCGGTGAGGTCGATGAAGGTGCCCTCCGGCGCCGTACCGGCGTCGGCGTCGGTCGAGGCGGGGGCCACGTGCTCGACGGGGTCGGACGCCACCGCCGACGCGAGGTCGTCCAGGTGCAGCTGCCCTCCGCCGACGAAGCGGGCCAGATCCTTGACGGCCGAGGAGTACCGGAACATGGGGTAGGTGATGTCCACCCCGACGCCGCCGTGCAGGTGGTGCAGGATCTGCACCGCACGTGGTCCCTCGGTGGCCAGCCAGTAGGCACCGATCGTCGGGTCGGTGGCGTACCGGTCGGCCGGGCCGGTGAGCCCCTCCGAGACCCGCCAGGTCACCGACTGGGAGATCACGTGCAGCGTGCGCGAGATGATGTAGACGTCGGCCAGCTCCTGCTGGACCGCCTGGAACGAGCCGAGCGGCTTACCGAACTGCACACGCTGCTTGAGGTAGTCGGCGGTCATGTCCAACGCGCCGGAGACCAGGCCGTCACCGTGGGCGATGCACGCCGACAGGACGAGCCGTCGGAACTCGTCGAGGACCGCTCCGTCCCCCGGGCCACGGAGCACGTCGTCGTCGTCGACCGGCGTCGCGTCGAACCGCATCGCGTACTCCGGCACGCCGAGCGACCCGAGGGTCGGGGTAAGGGTGACCCCGGGGGCGTCGGGGGCGACGACGACGAGGACGGGGGCTCCCCCGGCCGTGGACACCGGCACCAGGACGGACCGGGCCTGGGCCGCGTAGCGGACCGCGGTGACGGTGCCGGTCATCGTCCCGCCGTCGAGGCGCACGGTGGGCTCGAGCGGAAGCGGGCTCCCGGGTTCGGTGAGGGCGGCGGTGAGGATGCGACCGTCCTCGATCCCCTCGAGGAGCGCCTTCTGCTGGTCCGCGGTACCGAGGGCGACGATCGGCAGGACGCCGAAGCCGAGGGTCTC
>NZ_JAALEC010000252.1:0-2061 GCF_014145205.1 Dietzia sp. DQ11-44 | reverse complement strand
TCCACCGAGAGGTCGTCGCCGCCGAGCGCCGCGGGCAGGCCCAGCGAGAGCAGGCCCGATCCGGCGAACGCCGACCACAGTCGCTCGTCGTATCCGGCGTCGGCGACACCGCGACTGGGCAGGGCGGTGAGCAGCTCATCGGCCGGGGCGGCCGTGGTGAGCGCCCCGGCCACGGCCTCGGCGACGGCGACCTGGGTCTCGGTACGGGTGAAGTCCACGTCAGATCAGTCCTTAGTCGGGAGAGGGTCGGGCACGGGTTCGATCAGTCCCTGGGCAGGCCGAGGATGCGTTCCCCGACCACGTTGAGCAGCACCTGCTCCGTGCCGCCGGCGATGGACAGGCAGCGCACCATGAGGAACTTGCGCCCCTGCTCGGTGAACTCGACCCCGCCGGTGCCGGTGAGCTCGAGTCCGAACTCGGCGATGTCCTGACGGTGGCGCACGCCCACGATCTTGCGGACGGACGACTCGGCGCCCGGGCCGGAGCCGGAGAGGGTCCGCAGGGCGGTGCGCAGGTCGAGCAGACTCCCCACCACGCCGTCGGCCACGTGCTTACCGAGCTCGTCCAGCACCAGGGCGTCGTCCTCCGCCCCCGCCGCGCGGATGAGGCCGACGATCTCCTCGGCGGCGTCGCCGAGGGAGGAACCGCCGCCCATGGCCACCCGCTCGTTGGCCAGGGTCGTGCGGGCGATCTTCCAGCCGTCGTTCACCTGGCCCACCTGGAACTCGTCGGGGACGAACAGGTCCTCGAGGTAGACCTCGTTGAACAGTGCCTCGCCGGTGATCTCGCGCAGCGGCCTGGTCCGGATGCCCTCGGACTTCATGTCCACGAGGAAGTAGGTGATGCCCTTGTGCTTGGGGGCGTCGGGATCGGTGCGGGCCAGGCACATCGCCCAGTCGGCCTCGCGCGCCAGGGACGTCCACACCTTCTGCCCGTTGATCCTCCACCCGCCGTCGACCTTCTCGGCGGTCGCGCGCAGCGCGGCGAGATCGGAACCGGCGCCGGGCTCGGAGAAGAGCTGGCACCACTTGATCTCGCCGGCCATGGTGCCGCGCACCAGCAGGTCGGCGTGCTCGGGCGCGGCCTGGAGGATCGTCGGGACGGCCCAGCCGCCGATGGTGATCTCGTGCCGGGTCACGCCCGCCGACTCGAGTTCCTCGTCGATGAGGAGCTGCTCGGCGGGCGAGGCCCCCAGTCCCCACGGCTCGGGCAGATGCGGCATGAACAGGCCCGTGTCGGCCAGGGCCCGCTTGCGCTCGTCACCGGACACCGCGGCGACCTTCGCCACGAGGGTCCTGATCTCCTCACGCCTGGCGTCCAGACCCTCGACCTCCGTCAGGTCGATCTCGAGGTGTCGGCGCGTGCCCGCCAGGGTGAGCTCGGCCAGCGAGCGCCGCCAGCGGGCCGAACCACCGATCGCCTGGCGCAGTGCGCCCGCCCGCCGCATGTAGAAGTGGGCGTCGTGCTCGAAGGTGAAGCCGATGCCGCCGAGGATCTGGATGCAGTCCTGGGAATTGCGCACGGCGTTGTCGAACGCCAGGGCCCCGGCCACCGCCGCCGCGACGGGCAGCTCCGAGTCCTCGGCGAGCAGGTCCTCGGCGGCCGACGCGGCGTCCCACGCCAGGGCGCGGATCTGCTCGGTGCGGCAGAGCATGTCGGCCGCCAGGTGCTTGATGGACTGGAACGACCCGATGGTCCGGCCGAACTGTTCGCGGATCTTGGCGTACTCGACAGCGGTGGTGAGCGTGTAGTCGGCGACCCCGGCGGCCTCCGCGGCGGCGAGGGTCACGAAGAGCTGGTGGACGAGGTCCGTGGTGATGCCGTCGAGGATCCGGTCGGCCGGGATCCGCACGTCCTGCAGGGATACGTGACCGATGGAGGCCGACAGGTCGTAGGGGGTCGCGGGGGTCACGGAGAGCCCCTCGGTGTCCCCGTCGAGCAGGGCCCACCGGGTCCGCCCGTCCACCTCGACCGGCAGGAGGATCCCGCCGCCCGTGGTCCCGCCGTAGGCGACACCAGGATCGCCGGTCACCGTGGTCGATCCCGCTGTGTCCGAGCCCG
>NZ_JAALEC010000251.1:0-4564 GCF_014145205.1 Dietzia sp. DQ11-44 | reverse complement strand
CTCACACTCCATGAATCAGCGGGGCTAAGCACGCCAGCGAGGGCCGGTGGTCCCCACAGACGCGATCACCGGCCCCCAACGGCAATACTGCTGGCCCCCAGACGCAATATCCGGTGGCCCCCAAGCCTCCAAATACTCATCCCATTCCACAGCCTTTCGCGAAGACACCGCGCGCCATCAACGCCGCGCTGTCAAGATGGTCACATGGATTCTCCTCAACGGCACGTACGGGACGAGCTACGTCTGTTCGTAGCGGAGCGAGACTGGGCGCAGTTTCACTCTCCCGCAAACCTAGCAAAGTCGGTATCGATCGAAGCAGCAGAGCTACTAGAGTGTTTCCAGTGGTCCGACGACTACGACATAACGGAGGTGCGTCTTGAACTCGCAGATGTGCTTACATATGCCTACCTCTTGGCAGATCGTCTCGGAGAATCCCCCGAGCGGTTAGTTTTGGAAAAGCTCGCTATCACCCGAGAAAAGTACCCCACCGCAACCGCCAGAGGACGCAGCGACAAGTATGACAGGCTTTAGGATCGACAAGTTCGCCTTTGACCCTGACGCGGTGAGCGTGTGGGCCGATACAGACCCACGGCATAAGAACTGGCCGGTCGTCTATACCCTTGACGGCCAGTCTGAAATCTACATTGGTGAATCGATAAATGGGTCCGGCCGCCTACGTCAGCACATTGACTCCGGCAAAAAACACCAGCTGAATCACGCCCGAGTGATCATCGACGAAACTTTCAATAAGTCGGTATGCCTCGACCTGGAAAGTTATCTGATTCGGTTGGCCGCTGGCGATGGAAAATTCAAGATCCTCAACAGAAATGACGGGATCACTAATGCCGATTACTACGGACGCCCTGGATATCAAGAGAAATTTGACCAGATTTTCGAAGAGCTCCGCTCGGAGGGTATCTTCACTCGCACAGTAGCCGAAATTGAGAATACTGACCTTTTCAAACTCTCGCCTTTCAAGGCGCTGAATCAAGAACAGACCATCACGGTCGAGGACATCCTCAGCGGACTCTTCGAGGATCTCGAAAACGATCGGGAAAGTCGGATCCTGATTCACGGAAACCCCGGAACCGGAAAAACGGTCATCGCCATCTATCTCATGAAGCTCCTGTCCGACATCCAGAGCACAGAAGAAACCGAACAGCCCGAAGGCGACTCCCTCCTCAGCGAGTTCTTCGCGCCGGGCTTCCCTGAGCTTCTCAAGAATTTCCAGATCGGCCTCGTCGTGCCGCAACAGTCACTTCGAAAATCTATTCAAGAAGTTTTCAAGAAGACTCCGGGACTTTCGCCTATCGCAGTACTCACACCATTCCAGGTCGGACAAAGTGAGTCCGAGTACGACCTGCTGATTGTCGATGAAACCCATCGACTCAGCCAACGTGCGAACATGCCCTCTGCGATGAAGAACATCGAGTTTCGAGAGATTAACGAAAAGCTCTTTGGAGAAGACGACCCTAAATACACTCAGCTTGACTGGATCAATCAGCAAAGCAGGCATCAGATCTACCTGCTTGATTCAGCGCAAAGCGTAAGAACAATGGATGTTTCCAAGGCGTCGCTGGACGCCTTGGTCGATTCGATCGATATTGAGACCCGCTCGTACCGCCTTTCATCCCAGATGCGCGTCAAGTCTGACCAGGACTATGTCGGATACATCAGGCGAGTGCTTTCGAACGAACAGCCCGCGCGGCAGCACTTCGAAGGCTACGAACTTCGGCTATTCTCCGATTTTGGAGATTTTGTAAGCGCGATTCGAACTCGCGAAAAGGAAGTGGGGTTATCCCGATTCCTAGCCGGGTACGCGTGGCAGTGGCAGTCAAAGAACGACAAGTCTGCCTATGACATCGTGATCGACGGATCCAAATTTCGGTGGAATCAAACGGACGTCGATTGGGTAAATAGCGCGAACTCCATTGATGAGATTGGATCTATACACACTATCCAGGGTTACGACCTCAATTACGCGGGCGTCATCATCGGACCGGACCTTACTTACTCCCCGCAGTCCGGAGAAATGAAGTTTGACCGAGCACAGTTCTTCGACGGAAAAAGCATCCAGAGAAACAAGCAGCGCAAGTTCACCAACGACGAACTTGTCCGCTACATACAGAACATCTACGCCGTCTTGCTCACTCGAGGGATGCTCGGAACCTATGTCTATGTCTGCGACCCAGAACTTCGGGCTTATCTCGCGAAATACTTCTAGGTCGCAACGGTACCCCCAGTCGGACTCGAACCGACACTTTGACGGTTTTAAGCCGTCTGCCTCTGCCAATTGGGCTATGGGGGCTTGCCAGCCTCGCCGGGGCGGGCCGGGTGGCGCGCGATACGCGGTGCCGAACTAGCCAGCCAGGCGAGTCAGCACCGACATCGCGATGCCGTCCAGGATGTCCTTCTCACTCACGGTGAGTTCGGACAACCCGGCGCGCTCTGCCATCACATCACACAGCTCCTGGACCACGATGGAGCCCCCGCCGATCACATCCGCGCGGCCCGGATGCATGGGCCCCAAGCTGCGGCGCTCGGTCACCGAGGACGCCACCAGACGGTCGCAGACCTCACGCATCCGATCGAGCGGGACCACGCTGCCGTGGATCCGCTCGGGGTCGTACTCCCCCAGTCCCTCAGCCAACGCACTCAACGTAGTAAAGGTGCCCGCCACCCCCACCCAGCGGTCGGCCAGGCCGACGGGCACGTCGCCGGCCTCGGCCAGCGCGTCGGCGATGACGGCCCGGGCCTCCGCGATCTCGTCCGCCGTGGGCGGATCCGAGTGGAGCACCCGCTCGGTGAGCCGCACACAGCCCACGTCGAGGCTGCGGGCGCCGAGGATCTGAACCTCGCCGTGCACAATCTCGCCCACCACGATCTCCGTGGACCCACCGCCGAGATCGGTCACCACGAATGGTCCGTTGGACGGGTCGAGGTCGATCACCCCGCCGGCGAAGGTCAGCTCGGCCTCGGTCTGCCCGGAAATCACCTCGGCCACCGCGCCCGGGAAGTGCTTGCCGAGCACCTCGGCGGTCATGTCGAAGAACTCATTCTTATTGCTGGCGTCGCGGGTGGCGGAGGTGGCCACCATCCGCACCGACTGCACGCCGAGCTCGGCCATGGTGGCCGCATAGTCAGTGAGTGCGGTGCGGCATCGCGAGATCGCTTCGGTCGAGAGCCTGCCGGTAGCGTCGACGCCCTCGCCCAGCCGAATGATGCGCATCTCGCGAGTGACGTCGGTGAGCCCGGACTGGCCGGGCACTCCCTCGGCCACCAGCAGCCGGATGGAGTTGGTGCCGCAGTCCACGGCTCCAACACGAACAGCGCCATCAGCAGCAGTCGCGGTCACTCCTGCTCCTGCGCGTAGTAGTCGGGCACGCCCAGCTCCTCGGGCGTGGGCCAGTCCTCCGGTAGCGCGGTGCCGCGCAGTCCGGCCTCGCAGGCCAGGGCCACGGACTCGTCGCCCAGCCACACCACGCCCGGCCCCTCGGCCAGCGCGTACGCCATCAGCACGTGCAGGCACTTGACCCGCTCGGGCATCCCGCCACCGGAGAAGTCGGTACCCAGGTCCTCGATCTCGTTGCGCTGGGACAGATACCGCTCATGCGCCTGGGTGTAGTTCAGCGCCATCTCGGGGTCGGAGGTCAACCTCGTCGTCATCCCCCTCATGATCCCCGCGGATTCCTGCCGACTCGCCTCGGCGGTGAGCCGCGGATCGGTGAGGTAGTACAGCGTCGGGAACGGGGTGCCGTCCTCCAGCCGCGGCGCGGTCTTGACCACCCCGGGCCTGCCGTCGGGACTGCGGTAGGACACCTCCAGCACCCCGCGCGGTCGCCGACCCAGCTGGGCCTCGATCGCCTCGAGATCGTCACTGGACACGCTGTGTTCGGCGCTCACGCTGGGGGGTCCTCCTGTGGTTGGGGTTGAGTTGCGTCGTCGCCCGGGGAATCGACACCGAGGTGCCCGCGTCGGGGATCGACCGGAACGGCCGGGGTGTCGGGGCCGCCGGGGATGCTGGTGCCCTCGAGGACCGACGTACCCCCCGGGAGACTCGAGTTCTCCGGGAAGATGGGATCGGCGGGCACGGAGATGGAGTCCCACACCCGCGTCTGCCACGGCAGCGCCGCCAACTCGGCCGCCCGCTGCTCGGCCGCCGCCTGCTCCACCGGATCCACCGGGCTCACCCGGTACGGGGTCTCCCCCGGCTTGACGGCGCCGAAGCGGATTCGGGCCTGCTGCTCGATGTACGCCGGATCGGCGAGCAACTGCTCCTCGGCCTCGAGCTCGGCGATCGTGGCCTGCAGCGCGGCCCGCTCCTGCGCCACCGCCTTCTCGTCCGAGAGGAACTGGTAGTGATTGCGCAGGGGGAACGACACCGTCACCAAGAGAATGATGGCGACGACGGCGAGCAGACCGATCCGCCGAGGCGTGTAGTTCCGCGGGCCCAGCACAGTGTCCGAGAGATCGGTACGCGTGGTGAGCCGGTGGGCCTCCGGATGCGCGGTCGAGCCCACCCGGCCGGAGCGGGCCGAGGCGGGCACCGGCCGGTCCCGCTCCC
>NZ_JAALEC010000250.1:0-4009 GCF_014145205.1 Dietzia sp. DQ11-44 | reverse complement strand
AGTTCTCAAACAACACCACCACACCGCTCCCCGGACAGTCACCGACCACCGGATCACGAGGGACTCACACTCTTCGCCACCCATTTCGGGGCAACTTCTCCAGCCTAGCCACACAGACCCACCAAGTCAAAACCGGGCCCGCACAACCATCTGAAAACCGCCACCTGCCTCGGCCCGGGCCTCTCGGTCCGGGCTCGCTCTCGGCGACTTCCAATAAGTTACGCAGACGTGAACCCAAACGCAAATCGCCAGGTCAACGGCCAGAAAGCCGCGAGGCCGCTCGCGTCACCTGTGGGTGTCGACGCGCTCGATCCGGCCCCCCAGGGACCGCACCTTCTCGAGGAAGTCCGGGTACCCGCGGTCGATGTGGAAGATCTCGCAGACCTCGGTCACGGCGTCCCCGCACATCCCGGCGAGGACCAGTCCCGCGCCGGCGCGGATGTCACTGGCCCACACGGTCGCGGAGTCCAGGCGTTCACGGCCCCGGATCTTCGCGTGGTGCCCGTCGGTCTCGGCATCGACTCCCATGCGCACCATCTCCTCGACGAAGCGGAATCGTGCCTCGAAGAGGTTCTCGGTGATCACGGACGCGCCGTCCGCCACGGAGGCGAGGGCGATCGCCATCGGCTGGAGGTCGGTCGGGAAGCCGGGGAACGGCAGGGTCCGCACGTCCCGCGCGCGGGGACGTCCCTCCTGGATGACCCGGACCCAGTCCGGACCGGTCGAGACCTGCGCCCCCGCACCGCGGAGGTTCTCCAGCACCACGTGGATGAACATGGGATCGATGCCGGTGACGGTCACGTCACCCCGCGTCATCACCGCGCCCATCGCCCAGGTGGCGGCGACGATCCGGTCCCCTATCACCCGGTGACTCACCGGCGTCAGTGTCTCGACACCGTCGATGGTGATGGTGCTCGTCCCGGCCCCGCTGATGCGGGCACCCATCTTGGACAACAGGTCACAGATGTCGACGATCTCTGGTTCCCGGGCGGCGTTGACCAGCGTCGAGGTCCCGCGGGCCAGAACCGCGCCGAACAGAAATGTCTCCGTGGCACCCACGGAGGGGAACGCGAGCGTGTACCTGGCGCCCGTCAGCTCGGTTGCCTCGGCGACCAGTCGGCCGTGATCCATCCTCGTGGTGGCGCCCAGCTTCTCGAGCGCCTCGCGGTGCCAGTTGAGTGGCCGGTCCCCGATCGCGTCTCCGCCCGGCATCGCCAGCTCGGCACGGTGGTAGCGACCGACGAGGGGCCCGAGGATGCAGACGGATGCCCGCAGTCGCTGCGCGGCTTTGTCGTCCGAGACGTGCCCCAGGTCCGCCGGCGTGTCGATCACCACCGTTCCGCCCGAGATCTCGACGGTGCACCCCAGGTGCCGCAGCACGTCGGCCATCGCGGGCACGTCGGAGATGTCCGGGCAGTTGGTCAGTGTGGTCCGCCCCTCCGCCATCAGTGCCACCGCCATCAGCTTGAGCACGCTGTTCTTGGCGCCGGCGACAGAGACCTCGCCGGCCAGTCTGGTGCCGCCGGTGACGAGGAAGCTCTCCTCGCGGGACGTGGGGTTACCGCTCACGCGGTCCACCTTAGGCGAGAACCGGGGCGACCAGCGGAGCCCGCGCACCCTCGGGGCCACGCGAACGGGCGAGGCGACCACGGCAACGCGCGACCGGGCGAGGCGACCACGCGACCGCTCGACCGCGTACGCGTAGGTTGGCGTCATGGCTGTGCATCTCACCAAGATCTATACCCGGACCGGCGACGACGGCACCACGGGACTGTCCGACTTCTCCCGGGTGAGCAAGAACGACGCCCGACTGGACGCCTACGCGGACTGCGACGAGGCCAATGCCGCCCTGGGGGTAGCCCTGACCTGCGGCGATCTCGACAGCCGCATCGCCTCCGTGCTCCGGGTCGTACAGAACGACCTCTTCGACGCCGGGGCCGACCTCTCCACTCCTGTTGTCGACGCCCCCGAGTACCCCCCGTTGCGGATCGAGCAGTCCTACATCGAGCGACTGGAGGGGTGGATCGACGAGTTCAACGCCGAACTCGCCGACCTGACCTCGTTCATCCTGCCCGGTGGAACCCCCGGCGCCGCCCACCTGCACGTCGCCCGGACGGCGGTGAGGCGCGCCGAGCGAGCCGCCTGGGCCGCCGTCGAGGCATACCCCGAGACCACGTCCGTGCTGCCGGCCAAGTATCTCAACCGCCTGTCGGACCTTCTGTTCGTCCTGGGACGGGTGGCCAATCCGGAGGGCGACGTCCTCTGGGTTCCCGGCGGCGAGCGCGGCGCCGATCGCGGCTGATTAATCCGGAGCTCCCGGACCCCGGCCGCAGTGCCAGAGCCGCTCTCCTGTGCCCGAGCCGCTCCGCTGTCCCCGAACCGCCGTGCCCGAGCGTGCAGCCGCCCCGGGGGTCAGGGCAGAACGCCCATCCGACGCGCCGCGTTGACCGCCTCGAATCTGGTGTGCGCATCGAGTTTGCGCATGACCGAGCGCAGGTAGCTCTTCACCGTCTCCGCACCGATCCCCATGTCGGCGGCCGTCTCGATGTTCGTCTTGCCCTGCGCGACGCAGGCCAACACGTCGAGCTCGCGGCGCGACAGGCGTGCCGTGGGCATCTCCGGCGGCGGGGAGACCATCTCGGCGCAGATCCGTTCGAGCTCGGCACGCACGTCCGGGTCCTCGGTCCGGGAGGCCAGCATCCGCAGCCGGGCATGGGTGTCGCGCATGCGCTCGTTGGACAGGACGTCGTCCCAGCGCCCCTCACCCGCTCCCGGGCCCATCGGGGCCGCGCCTCGGGCCGCGAGGGCGTCGTTGACCGCGATCTCCTGCTCGAGGGCGCGGGCCGTGGCCGCCATCTGGTTGAGGACCTTCTCGCCGAAACGGACCGAGGAGTGCACGCCGGCGTAGAGCACGGCCCGCACGTCCTTGCCCACCACGACCGGGATCGCCGCCATCGACCGCAACCCCTCGGACAGCACGGGCAGGTCGTACTCGTGAGTGATCACACCGGCGCGCGGGTAATCGGCCACACCGACCGGCTTACCGGTCGCCATGACCCGGCCGCCGACCCCGGCGCCGTAGTGGATCATGAGATCCTTCATCGCCGAAGTCCGCATCCCCAGCGACTCCGACAGCACGAGTGTGTGACCCTCGCCGACCACGCCGCCGATGGTCACCGGGATCCCTGTGGCCTCGCGCAGGGCCGAGATCGCGCTGCGCACGGAGGCCAGATCGCGCCTGCGTCGCTGGGCTTCGCCCGCGCCACCTGCGACTCCACCACGGCCGGTATTCTCCTCGTCCACGAGGTCTCCTCCCACGTCCGTGGCATACCCCCACCGCGAGCCGGGGAAATCCCCCCGCGAGTGCCACACATCACCGTCGTCAGCGCCACTATACGCACGTGGCCGGGCTGATGCCGATCCCAGTCGGCCGCCGACGACCGATGTCCCCGGGGGTGCCCCACCCCGCTTCCCAACCGGAGTGCACTCAGGGAGTGAAAGCTGGATCGAATGCCTCGGGATCCTCGGGATCCGCCAGCATCGCGGCCGCTCCGGTGAGGGGCGCGACGCGCTGTTCGTCGTAGATCCACTCCTCGACGTCACTGGAGTCCGGGTCGCCCACCAGGTACGGGTGCAGGCCCAGATCGGCGTCCGCGTCGACCGCCTCCCCCGGCGCCAGCACGGAGTCGTCGAGGAACCGGGTCACCTCGTCGTCGTCGAGATCGACGCCGATCATCACCATCCCCTCGGTGCCCTCTCCGCCCGCACGGAGCTCGAGCCGGCGCCCCACCAGCGCGACCTCGTAGCGCCGTGGTCCGTCGGCGGTGCCCAGGGTCACCGTGCCCTTGGCGCGGTAGGCACCGGTCGGCGGCGAGGCGAGCGCGGACAGGAACCGGCGGGGGTGGAGGGGACCGGACGGGATCACGGTGAACGCCCGGTAGCCGTCGTGGAGATGGTCGTGGTCGTGCGGGTGGGCACGGCCGTCCGACGGCTCCCGGCCGTCCTCCGA
>NZ_JAALEC010000249.1:0-12025 GCF_014145205.1 Dietzia sp. DQ11-44 | reverse complement strand
CGCCTCGTGGAACATCTCCTTCGACGCGGGCACGGGTCTCGGGTCGGTGGTCATGGGTGGCGTTGCCGGTTTCGGATACGTCGTCCTGTTCACGGTCGCGGCCGGCGTGGTGCTGCTCGTCGGCGGTCCCGCGGCGGTGGGCGCCCGGCGCACCCGGCCGACGCGTGATCTGACCTCGCCCGCCACGGACGATAAAGTGAGCCCATGACCTCATCGGCCCCGCGGGTGGCGCTCCTCGACTACGGCTCGGGCAATCTCCGCTCGGCCCATCGCGCGCTGGAGCGTGTCGGCGCCCGGGTCGAGCTCACCTCGGACCACCGGGTCGCCACCGAGGCGGACGCACTCGTGGTCCCGGGGGTCGGCGCGTTCGCGGCGTGCATGGAGGGTCTCCGGGCCGTCAAGGGGCCGAGGATCATCGGCGAGCGTCTGGCCGGTGGTCGCCCAGTGCTGGGGATCTGCGTGGGAATGCAGGTCATGTTCGAGCGGGGGACCGAGTTCTCGGACGGTGAACACGCCGAGTCCGGGGCCGCGGGCTGTGGGGAGTGGCCCGGGGTCGTCGAGCGACTGGAGGCTCCTGTGTTGCCGCACATGGGGTGGAACACCGTCGAGGCGCCCGAGCGCAGCGTCCTGTTCGCCGGCATGCCCGCCGACGAGCGCTTCTACTTCGTCCACTCCTACGGGGTGCAGCGATGGGAGATGGAGCCGTCCGACCACCTGACCCCGCCGGACGTCACCTGGGCCCGGCACGGCACGAGATTCATCGCCGCCGTGGAGAACGGCCCCCTGTGGGCCACCCAGTTCCACCCTGAGAAGTCGGGAGATGCAGGCCTGCAGCTCCTCGAGAACTGGATCAGATCCCTTGGCTGACCGCCGGGGTCGCCCGGCGCCCGTATCGTTCGCGGTGCTGGCGCTGGGGGTCTCCGGGGCGGGGGTACTGGTCCTGGGACTGACCGCCCTGGCGGTCGCGCTGTTCCCGCTGCCGCCGGCGGGCCGGGCCGTCGTCGCTCTGGTCGGTGTGATCCTGACCGTCGTGGCGATGGGGGTCGTGTCCACCCGCATCACTGATCGGGCGATCCGTGCCGAGTACGGAGACGAGCCCGCCGTCACATACGGAGACGAGCCCGCCCCCGAGGCCGGGGTCGAGTCCAGCGCACACTCCGGGGAGCCGTCGGAACCGGTCGAGGGCGATGGGGAGCGCCCCCGGGCGGACGGACTACGCTGATGCCCGTGACCAACGCTTCTTACCTCGAACTCCTGCCCGCCGTGGACGTCGCCGACGGGCAGGCCGTCCGTCTGGTGCAGGGAGAGGCCGGGACCGAGACCTCGTACGGATCGCCGCTCGAGGCCGCCATGCAGTGGCAGCGGGACGGGGCCGAGTGGGTCCATCTGGTGGACCTCGACGCCGCCTTCGGTCGCGGGACCAACCGCGATCTCCTCGCCGAGGTCGTCGGCGCACTCGACGTCAAGGTCGAGATGTCCGGAGGGATCCGCGACGACGACTCGCTGGAGGCGGCCCTCGCGACCGGCTGTGCCCGGGTCAACCTGGGAACCGCCGCCCTGGAGAACCCGGAATGGTGCGCCTCCGCGATCGCCCGCCACGGGGACCGCATCGCGGTGGGTCTGGACGTCCGTGTGGTCGACGGCGAGCCCCGGCTCCGTGGCCGCGGGTGGGTGTCCGACGGAGGCAACCTGTGGGAGGTGCTGGAGCGTCTGGACAAGGACGGCTGCGCGCGGTACGTCGTCACCGACGTGTCCAAGGACGGCATGCTCAACGGTCCGAACCTCGAGATGCTCTCCCAGGTGTGCTCGGTCACCGGATCGCCGGTGGTGGCGTCCGGCGGGGTGTCCTCCGTGGCCGACCTCGAGGCCATCGCGACGCTGGTGCCAAAGGGCGTCGAGGGCGCGATCGTGGGCAAGGCCCTCTACGCCGGTCGCTTCACCCTCCCCGAGGCGCTGGCCGCGGTGAGTGTCCGCTGAATCGGCCATGACCACCTTGTAGCCACACCCACCCGCATGACCTCGAGCAGGAGGCCCGAGATGACCGATCAGACCGGAAACACCCTGCCGACGGACCTGTCCGTCGACCCCGCGGAAGCGCTCGCCCTGGCGGCCCGCGTGCTCGAGGAGGTCACCCCCCGCTTCGTCGAGGGACTGGGTGCCGAGGGCACGCGCGCCAAGGGCTCGCGCAACGACTTCGCGACCGAGCTCGACCTCGAGCTGGAGCGTCGGATCTCCGACGCGCTGCGCGAGGGCACCGAGCTCGAGGTGCACGGCGAGGAATTCGGCGGCCCGCCGGTCAACGAGGGCACGCTCTGGGTGGTCGACCCGATCGACGGCACGGCCAACTACTCCCTCGGCATCCCCACCACCGGCATCCTCGTCTCGCTGGTCCACGAGCGACAGCCTGTACTGGGACTGACCTGGCTTCCCCTCCTCGGCCTGCGGTTCACCTCGATCGCCGGGGGCCCGCTCAAGGAGAACGACGAGGAGATCCCGCGGATCGCCGACGTCTCCATCCGCGATGTCGCGCTGGGCCTCGGGTCGCTCAACACCGGCGCCCGCACCACCTACCCGCCGGCCTATCGACGAGAGGTGTTCGAGCAGCTCACCCTCGACGCCGCCCGCACCCGCAAGTTCGGGTCGACGGGGGTGGACCTGTCGTTCGTGGGTTCCAGCCGGTTGTCCGCTGCGGTGAGCTTCGGCAACTACGCGTGGGACAACGCGGCGGGCGCCTCCCACATCCGCGCGGCCGGGGGAGTGGTCACCGACCTGACCGGTGAGCCGTGGTCGATCGACTCCCAGTCGATCCTCGCCGCCGGCCCGCGAGCGCACGCGGAGGTGCTCGGCACCATCCGCGAGCTCGGCGAGCCGGGGAACTTCTTCGAGGCGGGCCGTCGCCGGGCCACCCCCGGTCCCGACGGCAACCGCCCGTGGCTCGACGGGGAGCGGTGAACCGGGCATGACACTCGCCACCCGGGTGATCCCGTGCCTCGACGTCGACGCGGGCCGCGTGGTCAAGGGCGTGAACTTCCTCGATCTGCGGGACGCCGGGGATCCGGTCGAGTTGGCCGCCGCCTACGACGCGCAGGGCGCGGACGAGCTGACCTTCCTCGACGTGACCGCGTCGTCCTCGGGCCGCGGAACCATGATCGACGTGGTCACACGCACCGCCGAGCAGGTTTTCATCCCCCTCACCGTGGGCGGCGGGGTGCGCGCCGCCGAGGACGTCGACCAGCTCCTCCGCGCCGGAGCGGACAAGGTCAGCGTCAATACCGCCGCGATCGCGCGTCCGGAGCTGCTCGAGGAGCTCAGCAGGCGCTTCGGCTCCCAGTGCATCGTCCTGTCCGTCGACGCCCGGACGGTGCCGGAGGGCGAGGCCCCCACACCATCGGGATGGGAGGTCACCACCCACGGTGGCCGCCGGGGCACCGGGATCGACGCCGTCGAGTGGGCCCGGCGTGGCCAGGAGCTGGGGGTGGGGGAGATCCTGCTCAACTCGATGGACGCGGACGGCACCAAGGCGGGCTTCGACCTGGACATGGTCCGTGCGGTCCGTGCGGCGGTGACGATCCCCGTGATCGCCTCCGGCGGGGCCGGCGCGGTCGAGCACTTCGCCCCCGCGGTCAAGGCCGGCGCCGACGCCGTTCTCGCGGCCAGCGTCTTCCACTTCGGCGAGATGACGATCGGCGACGTGAAGAGGGCCATGGCGGCCGAGGGGATCACGGTCCGATGAGCGATCCGGCCCTGGACCCGACCATCGCCGACCGGCTCACCCGGAACGCGGAGGGTCTGATCGCTGCCGTCGTGCAGGACGCGACCTCCGGTCGGGTCCTCATGATGGCGTGGATGGACGACGCCGCCCTCGCCGAGACGCTGGCCACGCGGCGCGGGGTGTACTACTCGCGCTCGCGCGGGACGCGGTGGGTCAAGGGGGAGACCTCCGGCCACGTGCAGCATGTGCGCAGCGTGGAGATCGACTGCGACGGCGACACCGTCCTGCTGAAGGTGGACCAGACCGGGGCCGCCTGTCACAACGGCACGGTCAGCTGCTTCGACACCGACACACTCCTCGGGGAGGACTGAGCCCGTGCCCTTCATCCAGATCAACCAGCTCGACGGGATGGACCCCGAGTCCAAGTCCCGGGTGATCGAGGCCGTCACAGCCGCCTACGCCGAGGCCGCGGGCAAGGACCCGGCCAAGGTGTGGGTGCTCGTCAACGACATGCCGCACGACTCGTTCGGGATCGGCGGCCGGGTCGTCGGATGAGTACCAGGACCACCACCTTCGAGCAGTTCCGGGCGCTCGCCTCGGGCCACCGGGTCGTCCCCGTGGTGCGCACGGTGCTCGCCGACTCCGAGACGCCGCTCTCCGCGTACGACAAGCTCGCGGCCGACCGGCCCGGGACCTTCCTGCTGGAGTCGGCCGAGCACGGCCGGTCATGGTCGCGGTGGTCGTTCATCGGCTGTGGGTCGGCCGCGGCGTTGACCGTCGACGACGCGGGTGAGGCCATGTGGTTGGGGCACGTGCCCGCGGGGGCTCCGACGGGCGGCGACCCGCTCGACGCCCTGCGCCGGACCCTGGACCTGCTGAGGACCGACCAGATCGAGGGCCTGCCGCCGCTGACGTCCGGGCTGGTGGGTTACCTCGGGTACGACATCGTGCGCCGACTCGAGCGCATCACACCGGACACCACCGATGACCTCCACATCCCCGAGCTCGTCCAGATGCTGGCCACCGACCTGGCGGCGTTCGACCACCACGAGGGCCGGATCCACCTGATCGCCAACGCGGTCAACTGGGACGGTAGCGACGACCGGGTCGAGGAGGCCTACGCCGACGCGGTGGCCAGGGTGGACTCGATGACGGCGAGGCTCGCGGCTCCCGGCGCCGGCGGGGTCAGCGTCTTCGACACACCGGATCCGCGGATGCGCCGCCGCACCGACGAGTCGACCTACCACGCGCGGGTGGCCGACATCATCGAGCAGATCTACTCCGGGGAGGCCTTCCAGGTGGTGCTCAGCCAGCGCTTCGAGGTCGACACCTCGGCCTCGCCGAGAGACGTCTACCGGATCCTGCGCACGACCAATCCGAGCCCCTACATGTATCTGATGACGGTCCCGGACGGCAGCGGGGACGACGGTTTCGGTGGCACCGCGTTCACCATCGTCGGATCGAGCCCCGAGGCCCTGGTCAAGGTGCAGGACGGGCTGGCCACGACCCATCCGATCGCCGGGACCCGGCCGCGGGGTGAGGACGACGAGCACGATGTCCTGCTGGCCAAGGACCTCGTGGAGGACGCCAAGGAGAACGCCGAGCACCTCATGTTGGTGGATCTGGGTCGCAACGACCTCGGCCGCGTCTGCGAGCCGGGTTCCGTCGTGGTGACCGAGTTCCGCCAGGTCGAGCGGTACAGCCACGTGATGCACCTGGTCTCCACCGTGACGGGCCGCCTGGCGGAGGGGCGCACGGGCATCGACGCCGTCACGGCCTGTTTCCCGGCCGGCACCCTGTCGGGCTCGCCCAAACCCCGCGCGCTGCAGATCATCGAGGATCTCGAGGACACCCGTCGCGGGGTCTACGGGGGAGTGGTCGGTTATGTCGACTTCGCCGGCAACGCCGATCAGGCGATCGCCATCAGGTCCGCGGTGCTCAAGGACGGGACCGCCTACGTCCAGGCCGGTGCCGGGATCGTCGCCGACTCGGTCGCCGCATCCGAGGACGAGGAGTGCCGCAACAAGGCGATGGCGGTCCTCCGCGCCGTCGCGGCGGCGGACACCCTGAGGCCCGCGGGCCCCACGGGAGGCGCTGAGGGTGCGGACACGCCGGGGGAGGGCCGGTGACCCAGAACGCCCGGCTCCGCATCCCCGTCGTGCTGTTGCTCCTCGGCGCCGTCTTGTTGTGGATCGCCTCCCGGATGGTGTGGGTGGACGTGGTCGCGTTCAACGACCAGTCGGGTGAGGCCCGGCGCAGCCTGACGGGTGCGCAGTGGCAGCCGGCGCTCGTCCCGTTGGCGGTGGGTGCTCTCGCCGCGGTGGCCGCGGTGGCGCTGGTCCGGGGGACGGGGGCCCGGGTGGTCGGGGCCGTCATCGCCCTCCTGGGCCTGGCCACCGGCGCGCTGCTGTTCTCGACCGTCGGCGGAGTGGACCAGGACCGGGTCCACTCCACGGTGACGGGTGAGGAGGAACTCGGCCGCACCAACGCGGGCCCGGGGACGGCCGGTGCGCAGGCGGTGCCGGAGTGGTCGGAGATCACGGAGATCTCGACCCGGTCGGCCGGTCCGGTTCTCACCGGAGCAGGAGCGCTGGCCCTCGTCGCCGCGGGAGCCGTCCCCATGATCTGGCCGACCCGGAGGGTTCAGCGGGATGATCGCTATGTGACGCCCGGGGCGCGCCGCGGTGACCCGGAGGCCGGCGAGGACACCGGGGACACCGGTCGTGACCTGTGGCAGGAACTCGACGACGGGCGCGATCCCACGGGCTGAGCATCCCCGACCGGGTCCCGATTCTCGGAACCCCGCCTGCTGCCTCTATTGTTGATCTCGATCACGCTTCCTGCCCGAACACTGCAGAGGGAGGTCACGGTGGGTACCGTGCTCGACTCGATTATCGACGGGGTCCGCGAGGACGTCGCGGCCCGCGAGGCTGTCATCGACCTCACTGCGGTCAAGAAGGCGGCCCGGTCGGCGCCGGAACCGCGTGACGCGCTCAAGGCGCTCCGGGGTGCCGGGGTCGGCGTCATCGCCGAGGTCAAGCGCGCCAGTCCCTCGAAGGGGCCGCTCGCCGAGATCCCCGACCCCGCCGTGCTGGCCCGGATGTACGAGGAGGGCGGGGCCCGCGTCATCTCCTGCCTGACCGAGGAACGCCGGTTCAACGGCAGCCTGGCGGACCTGGACGCCGTCCGCCGCGCCGTCGACATCCCGGTCCTCCGCAAGGATTTCGTGGTGGGCCCGTACCAGATCCACGAGGCCCGGGCGCACGGCGCGGACCTCGTGCTGCTCATCGTGGCCGCTCTGGAGCAGGACGCGCTGGTGTCCCTGCTGGACCGGACGGAGTCGCTCGGGATGACGGCACTGGTGGAGGTGCACACGGAGGAGGAGGCGGACCGCGCCCTCGAGGCCGGCGCCACCGTCATCGGTGTCAACGCCCGGAACCTCAAGACCCTCGAGGTCGACCGCGACGTGTTCTCCCGCATCGCTCCCGGCCTGCCGTCCGGGGTGGTCAAGATCGCCGAGTCGGGCGTCCGTGACGCGTCCGATCTCCTGGCGTACGCCAGCGTGGGCGCGGACGCGGTGCTGGTCGGCGAGGGGCTGGTGACGAAGGGCGACCCGCGCGCGGCGTGCAACGCCCTGGCCACGGCGGGTTCCCACCCGTCCTGCCCGCAGGGACCCCGCTAGGCCCCCGTCGCCCGCTTCCGGCAGACTGGGAGCCGTGAATTCTAACGAGCTGACACCGCTGCCCTCGATGGGAGACGTGCTCCGGACGACGACCGGACACGAGCCCGACCAGCGAGGCCACTGGGGCGCCTTCGGCGGGCGCTACGTCCCGGAGGCGCTCATGGCGGTCGTCGACGAGGTTGCCGACGCCTACGCCAAGGCCCGCGCGGACGACGCCTATCTGAACGAGCTCGACCGTCTCCAGCGCGACTACTCGGGTCGGCCGTCGCCGCTGTACGAGGCGGGGCGTTTCGGGGCCGAGATCGGCGCCCGTGTCTTCCTCAAGCGCGAGGACCTCAACCACACCGGATCGCACAAGATCAACAACGTCCTCGGCCAGGTGCTCCTCGCGCACCGCATGGGCAAGAAGCGGGTCATCGCCGAGACCGGGGCCGGCCAGCACGGCGTCGCCTCCGCCACGGCCTGCGCCCTGCTCGGGCTGGAGTGCAAGATCTACATGGGTGCGGTGGACGTCCGTCGTCAGGCGCTCAACGTCGCGCGGATGCGTCTGCTCGGCGCGGAGGTCGAGGCCGTGGAGGTCGGTTCCGCGACCCTCAAGGACGCGATCAACGAGGCGATGCGGGACTGGGTCTCCCGGGCGGACGACACCTACTACGCGTTCGGCACCGCCGCCGGCCCGCACCCGTTCCCCGCGATGGTCCGCGACTTCCAGCGGGTCGTGGGCACCGAGGCGCGCGCCCAGATCCTGGAGCGGATCGGGCGCCTGCCCGATGCCGCCGTGGCGTGCGTGGGCGGTGGGTCCAACGCGATCGGGTTGTTCCACCCGTTCATCGACGACGCCTCGGTCCGCCTGGTGGGCTGCGAGGCGGGCGGCGACGGCGTGGCGTCCGGTCGCACCGCCGCGACCGTGAACGCCGGGAGGCCGGGCGTCTTCCAGGGCTCGTACGCGCACCTCATGCAGGACGAGGACGGCCAGACCATCGAGTCGCACTCGATCTCGGCGGGACTGGACTACCCGGGCGTCGGGCCCGAGCACTCGTACCTGTCCGACATCGGTCGCGCCGAGTACCGGCCAGTGACCGACACCCAGGCGATGGACGCGTTCGCCCAGCTGTGCCGCACCGAGGGGATCATCCCCGCGATCGAGTCCGCCCACGCGATCGCCGGAGCGGCGCAGCTCGCCGCCGAGGGCGTCGACCTGATCCTGGTCAACGTCTCGGGTCGCGGTGACAAGGACGTCGACACCGCCGCCCGGTGGTTCGGTCTGTTGGGCGGGGGGACCCCACCCGAGGCCGGGGTGGACTCGAGCCGGGGTGCCGACGACGGCGAGGGCGACTACGCGGACGGTAGAGTCGAGGGATGAGCGTTCTGAGCGAGGTCTTCGAGCGGTGCCGTGCCGAGAACCGGGCCGCCCTCATCGGCTACTACCCGGCGGGGTACCCGACGGTCGAGGGGTCGATCGAGGCCGTGCGGACGATGGTCGCGGGCGGGTGCGACGTCATCGAGGTGGGTATCCCGTACTCGGATCCCATGATGGACGGTCCCACCATCCAGGCGGCCGCGGACGTGGCGCTGCAGGCCGGCTTCCGGATCCGGGACACCTTCGACGTGATCCGGGCCGTCGCCGAGGCCGGCGCGGTCCCGGTCGTCATGAGCTACTGGAACCCGATCCTCCAGTACGGCGTCGACCGGTTCGCGGAGGACCTCGCGGCCGCCGGCGGGACCGGGGTCATCACACCGGACCTCATCCCCGACGAGGCGGAGGACTGGATCGCCGCCACGGACGCACACGGGATCGACCGGGTGTTCCTGGTCGCGCCGTCGTCGACGCCCGAACGGCTGGCCATGACGCTGTCCCACACGAGCGGGTTCGTCTACATCCAGGCGGTCATGGGGGTGACCGGAGCGAGGGACGTGGTCTCCGACGCACCTCGCACGCTCACCGCACGGGTCCGTGAACACTCGGACCTCGCGTGCGGCGTCGGACTCGGGGTGCGCAACGGTGACCAGGCCGCGGAGATCGCCTCCTATGCGGACGGCGTCATCGTGGGGTCCGCCCTCATCACCGCGGCCACCGAGGGGGGCCAGGCCCTCGCCCGGCTGACGGCCGAACTCGCGGCGGGCGTGCGTCGGCCGGGGGCCGGCTCGTGATCCCGAGCCCGCCCCAGGGGGTCTGGGAGCTCGGGCCGTTCCCGCTGCGCGCCTACGCACTGTGGATCATCCTCGGCATCGTCGTGGCCATCTGGTGGGGTGAGAAGCGATGGGTCGCCCGTGGCGGGCGCGCGGGGGTCGTGCTCGACACCGCGCTGTGGGCCGTCCCCTTCGGTCTCGTGGGTGGTCGCCTCTACCACGTGGCCACCGACTGGTACCGCTACTTCGGGGAGGGCAGGAACCCGGTCGACGCGCTGAAGATCTGGGACGGCGGTCTGGGGATCTGGGGCGCCGTCGCGCTGGGCGCGGTCGGCGCCTACATCGGCCTGCGCCAGCAGGGCATCCGGGCGATCGGTGCGTTCGGCGACGCGGTCGCCCCGGGCATCGTCCTGGCACAGGGGATCGGGCGCCTGGGGAACTACTTCAACCAGGAGCTCTACGGTCGCGAGACGGACGTGCCCTGGGCGCTGGAGATCTACCAGCGCTACGACGAGACCTACGGGTACTCCGAGACCATCGGTCGCTCCACCGGGCAGGTGCTCGCGACCGTGCACCCCACGTTCCTCTACGAGTTGCTCTGGAACGTCCTGGTGGCCGTGGCGCTGGTGGTGATCGATCGCAGGTTCCGCCTCGGACACGGACGGCTCTTCGCCCTCTACGTGGCCCTGTACTGCTTCGGGCGGTTCTGGGTGGAGTTGCTCCGCGCGGATGCGGCGACCGAGATCCTCGGGTTGCGGATCAACACGGTCGTCTCGGTCGTCGTCATGGTGGCCGCACTGATCTACGTGTGGCGGGCACGCCGGGGCCGCGAGGACCCGTCGGACCTGCGTGCCCCCGAGGACCTGACCGGCGGGTCCCCGGAGGACGCACCCCCGTTGGCCGGTCGTTGACGTTGCGTTAACCGGTCATCCCGGTGAGGGGACTAGATTGGTACGGGTGAACCGTCGTACCAAGATCGTCTGCACCCTGGGTCCCGCCGTCGCGTCGGAGGCCGGCATCCGTGAACTCGTCGATGCCGGGATGAACGTCGCCCGGCTCAACTTCAGTCACGGAGACCATGCCGACCACGAGGCCAACTACCGCTGGGTCCGCAAGGCCTCCGACGAGTCGGGGCACGCCGTCGGTGTGCTCGCGGACCTCCAGGGCCCCAAGATCCGGCTCGGCCGCTTCCTCGAGGGCCGCCACGAGTGGGCGGAGGGCGACGAGGTCGCCATCACCGTCGCGGACGTGGAGGGCACCAAGGACCGGGTCTCCACGACCTACAAGGGGCTGGCGGCCGACGCCCGACCCGGCGACCGGCTGCTCGTGGATGACGGCAACATCGGCCTGACCGTCCAGCGGGTCGAGGGCGACGACGTCCACTGCGTGGTCACCGAGGGGGGCACGGTCTCCAACAACAAGGGCGTGTCCCTCCCGGGGATGAACGTCTCGGTTCCGGCGCTGAGCGAGAAGGACATCGCGGATCTGCGCTTCGCCCTCGCGCTGGGTGTCGACTTCATCGCCCTGTCCTTCGTCCGGTCGCCGGCGGACGTCGACCTGGTGCACGAGATCATGGACGAGGTCGGGGTGCACGTCCCGGTGATCGCCAAGCTCGAGAAGCCCGAGGCGGTCAAGAACCTCGAGTCCATCGTCCTGGCCTTCGACGCGATCATGGTGGCCCGCGGCGACCTGGGCGTCGAGCTTCCCCTGCAGGACGTTCCGCTGGTCCAGAAGCGGGCGATCCAGATCGCGCGGGAGAACGCCAAGCCGGTCATCGTGGCGACCCAGATGCTCGAGTCCATGATCACCAACTCGCGGCCCACCCGGGCGGAGGCGTCCGACGTCGCCAACGCCGTGCTCGACGGGGCCGACGCCGTGATGCTCTCGGGTGAGACCTCCGTCGGCAAGTACCCCATCGACGCGGTGCGGACCATGTCGTCCATCGCCCTCGCGGTCGAGGCCGACTCCACCGCCGCGCCGGACCTCGTCCACATCCCGAGGACCAAGCGTGGGGTCATCTCCTACTCGGCCCGCGAGATCGGGGAGCGGCTGGGCGCCAAGGCGCTCGTCGCGGTGACCTCGACCGGGGACACCGTCCGCCGGCTCGCCCGCCTGCACAGCCACCTGCCCCTCATCGCCATCACCGGCGATCCGCGCATCCGGAGCCAGTTGGCTCTCACGTGGGGAACCGAGACGTTCCTGACCGACCGGGTCCACGAGACGGCGGAGCTCGTCAAGGTGACCGACGAACTGTTGCTCCCCCTCGAGGGGTACAACGAGGACGATCTCATCGTGATCGTCGCGGGCAACGTGCCGGGAGTCGAGGGGTCGACCAACTTCATCCTCGTTCACAGGATGGGCGAGGCGGATCACTGATCACCTTCGGGTAACAACTCGGTAGCGCCGGTGAGCACCTGCTCACCGGCGCTTTCGTATCTATTCGTGCTTTTGACGTGACAGAGCCGAGATACATCTGTTACCTTTTTGGAGGCCACCGGGGA
>NZ_JAALEC010000025.1:0-20724 GCF_014145205.1 Dietzia sp. DQ11-44 | reverse complement strand
AGATCCCCGTGAACTACCGGGGCTAGCGGAGCACGCGGGCGAAAGTGGCGAACTAAGGACGGCTTGCCTTGTTGGCGAGTGGCACAGTTGTGGTCAGCGCGGCGGGCTTGGCTTAGCAAGATTCGCCCTGGGTTTCGTGGAGACCGTGTTCAGTTGAATTTCCACCAGGGTCTTGTCGCCCTGGATCTGATCGTAGAACGTCTCCTCGAACTCCGCGGGTGGAACGTCGCCGAGGTAGCCGTGAAGGCGGGCGGTGTTGTGCCAATGGACACAACCGAGGGTTGCGAGCTCGACGTTCTCAACCGTTTTCCATGGGCCGCGGTGGGCAGGACCGCGGAGTAGCCATGCGCTTCTCTATAGCCGTGGTGGTGGAGAACGAGGTCACCTACCTCACGCTGCCCGTGCCCGCCGACGGGGTAGTGATCTGGGGCAAGGGATTCGACGTGGCGCGACTCGGGCGCTGGGCAGTGTTACAGGACGCGGAAGTGCACTACTGGGATGATCTCGATACACACGGCTTCGCGATCTTGCATCGACTCCGGGCCCACCTTCCGCAGACCCGGTCCTTCCTGATGGACGCGGAGACCCTGCACGCCCATCGCGACCGGTGGGGGCGGGAGAACGCCCCGACCAGCGCAGCACTCGGCCGGCTCTCAGCGAAGGAGGCCGCCGTCTATGACGACCTCGTCTCCGATCGCTTCGGCGACCAGGTCCGACTGGAGCAGGAGCGAATCAACTGGGCCTGGACGCTAGACCAGCTGCCCTACGACGGGCCCGGATGAGGAACACTGGTATTGGGATGCTGGTTATACTCGTATATCGACGGAAGAGGGGTCATGACGGCTAAACAACTCAACACGAAGCTGGACGACCAGACCATCGCCCGTCTGGACCATCTGGCGCGCGTCACCGGCAGGTCCAAGTCGTTCTATGCGAGCGAGTTCATCCGCAGCGGGCTCGACGAGATGGAGGACTGGTACCTGGCCCAACACCGTCTGGAGGAGTTCCGGCAGTCAGACGACTCCGCCATCCCATTGGGCCAGGTGGACTGGACCTGAAGTGGCGTATCTGGTCGAGGTCACGCCGCACGTCCAGAAGGTCATCACCAAGCTCGGTCGTCAGGACAAGACTGCGCAGCAGAGAATCAGGGCATTCCTCGAGGAGCGAATACATGGGTGCGAAGACCCCAGGTACCTCGGTAAGGCACTTCGTGGCGACCAACACCTCTGGCGGTACCGCGTGGGCGACTACCGGATCATTTGCTCGATCGAGGATCAACGGGTAACAGTCCTCGTCGTTGATGTTGCGCATCGGCGTGAGGTCTACCGATAAAGATCGACTGCCCGTGACCGTCCGGGGGCAGAGCTGAGACACTGGACTCGGCCCGGATCACGGGTCACTTGCTCTCGCGCGGTCATTCCTCATTCTCGGGTCGAGCGCGCGACCGTCTGAAGGATTCACGTGTCCTCTCTTGTGCCGTACTCGGACCGCCCGTGAACACCGTCAGCTGGCGTGAGAGCGGTGTAGACCGCACCGTCGGCTGGCGCTCCGAGAACGCCGCACCTGCGCCGACTGGAATCGTCGTTATCGCCGACGACATCTCCGCGGACAAGGCCCTCCGAATCGCGCAGAGAGGCTCGAGCCTGCTGTGGCGGGGGGATTTCCAGAACGCCCGGCAGCTCATGCGCGCCCTCGACCGTCGCCTCGAGAAGCGGGCGTCCCGGGCACCGCAGTCCACCGACCCCGGCGAAGTCTTCCTCGCCAACCGGAAGGCGCGCGCGGAGCGTGCGGCGATTCTGGGAAAAATCCTGATCCCCCTGCAGCCCGATTACTCGATCAGCCTGCGCCGAGCGCCCGACGCGCGCGAGGCCTGCGCTCACGCCTACGTGCAGCCGGTCGATCAGCCCGCCGAGGTGTCGAGCGATTCCGTCGGCGAGGAGACTCTCGTCTCGCTGCCCGAGCTCCTCGGCGTGATCAGCGCCTACGAGTGGCACCGCAAGGGCATCGAGGTCGGGGCCCTGGGAGCTCGGATCCATCCCGCCCACGGCGTCTTCGCCCCCACCCGCGACGAGTACATCGACCTGGTCGCCGAAACCCCCTGGCCGCAGGGCATCGACCACCCCGTCGTGTGGGACATCGGCACCGGGACCGGGGTGCTCGCTGCCGTCCTGGCCCGGCGCGGGGCCCGAGAGGTGGTGGCAACCGACATCAATCCCCGCGCCGTGCAGTGCGCCCAGGACAACATCAGTCGGCTGGGGCTGGCCCACCGCGTGGCGGTGATACAAGCCGACCTGTGGCCCTATGACGACGACGAGGCGGGCGACTCCGGGCGGGCCGACGTGGTGGTGTGCAATCCGCCCTGGATTCCCGGACGGCCGACCTCGGCCCTGGAGCAGGGGATCTACGACCCGGACTCCGACGTGTTGCACCGTTTCCTCAGCGGGCTCGCCGATCACCTCACGCCGCAGGGCGAAGGATGGCTGATCCTGTCCGACCTCGCCGAGCACTTGGGACTGCGCACCCGCGAGGAGCTGCTCGGCCGTATCGACGCGGCCGGGCTGACCGTGGTCGGGACCCTCGAGACCACACCGCGCCATTCCCGCGCCGCCGACAGCGCTGATCCGCTGCACGCGGCTCGCTCGAAGGAGCGCACGATCCTGTGGCGGGTGGCGGCGAGGCGGAGCACGTAGAGCAGCCGGCGACACCAAGCGGAGCCGTCGCGCCTAGTCGAGGCGGAGCACCTACCGGGGCCGGCGCCCGCCGAAGGCCCAGACGAGGGCGTGCACCGCGAGCAACGGGGCGATGAGCACCACCGCGCCCCAGCCCGTGGTGGCGACGGGCATCCAGTCGTCCCACGATGCGCGCATGGCGCCGAGGAAGTCCCCGCGCTCGGACTCAGCCGACTCTGGTGCATCGTGCCCGGCGTCGGCGTCCCGGGAGTCGGCGAAGAGCCCTGCCACGTCCGCACCGTCCGCCGTGACGTAGAAGTCGGCGGGCCGAGGGGACTGCGAAGCGGAGTGCATGCCCGGGATTCGACGCCGGGGTCGCGGCGGATTGGGTGCGGTGCCTGGCGGCAGGGGAAGACCTCGTCGTCGTCGCACCAACTGCGGCCACCACCGCATTTCCGGCACGTAGGCTGCGCGGCGCCCCGCACCCCACCCGAGGCCGAGGATGCGATCCCATGGACAGCGTGACGGACAGGTCGGTTCCCTCCGCGTCCGGAAGAAATCCGACCGACCACGACCGCGCACCGCTTCTCCCGCCCGGACCCCCGCTGCCCAGGGCGATCCAGGGCGTGGGCTTCGGCCTCGCCCGGCGCAGAGTGCTCCAGCGCCTGCAGGCGAGGTACGGCAACGCCGTCACCGTGCACCTGCCCATCTACGGGCGCGCGGTGATGATCTCCGACCCCGCGTTGGCCAAGGAGCTCTTCACCGCCCCGCAGCAGTCGCTGACCAACGTCGACTCCAATCTGGGCAGGGTCCTGGGGGAGCAGTCGATGTTCGCGCTCGAGGGCACCGACCACCGTCGGCGCCGCAAGCTGCTCACCCCGCCTCTGCACGGCAGGCGCATCCAGGGCTACGAGGCGGTCGTGGAGGAGGAGACCCGGCGCGAACTCGACTCGTGGGTCGTGGGCCGCCCGTTCGCCTCCATGCCGTCGATGACCCGCATCACGCTGGACATCATCATCCGGACGGTGTTCGGCGCGCGGGACGACGAGCTCGTCACGCTGCGCCGCGTCATCCCGCCCATGGTGGAGGCCGGCTCGGCGGTGGTCATCACCCCGGAACTGCCGGTGCGCGTGGGCGCTGTGGGCGTGGGGTCGGTGGGCCCGCGCGGTCGGTTCGCCCGCTACAAGACGGTGTACGACGACGCGATCACCGCGCTCATCGCCCGGGGCCGCCGCGACGACCGACTCGACGAGCGCGACGACATCCTGGCGATGATGCTGCAGAGCACCTACGACGACGGCTCGTCCATGACGGACGAGGAGATCCGCGACGAGCTCACCGCACTGCTCGTGGCGGGACACGAGACCACCGCGACGACGCTCGCCTGGGCGCTGGAGCGGCTCAGCCGGAACCCCGCTGTGCTGAACGAGCTGGTCTCCGAGGTCGACGCCGGGGGGACCGACTACAGGCACGCGACAATCCTGGAGGTGCAGCGCAGCCGGCCGGTCATCGACCTCGCCGGACGCAACGTGCAGGCTCCGCACCTCGACCTGGGCCCGTGGCGAATCCCGCGCGGGTACAACGTGATGGTTGCGATCTCGCTGCTGCACGACGACAGCGTGCACTTCGCCGAGCCCGAGCGCTTCGACCCGACCCGCTTCCTCGACACCACACCACCGCCGGCCTGGCTGCCGTTCGGCGGCGGGACCCGGCGATGTATCGGCGCGGCGTTCGCGACGATGGAGATGGACGTCGTGTTGCGCACCCTGCTGAGCATGTACGAGATCGTCCCGACGACCGAGCGGGACGAGAAGTGGCACTCCCGCGGCGTCGCGTTCGCGCCTCACCGAGGAGGGAGGGTCACCGTCCGGCGTCGGTGACCCGGTGGCATCGTTGGCGGTCATCGCGTCGGATTCACGCACGTGACGGACGCCGGGTGAGCGATGATGGGAGCGGCGATCCGACCACGGATGACCACCAGTGACGACGAGGTGTACACATGGCCACGAACACTTCACCAGGTGCGACAATTCGCGCCGCGGACGGACATCAAAGCCCCGGCGAACCCACCCTCACCGGGCTGGCCTTCCAGGACAGCGGGTTCGACGGCCAGTTCCTCCGCGTACTGGACACCATCGCGTCGGGCGGAGCCGACATCGGCGAGGCCTTCATCACCGCTCGCAGAATCCCCGACGGGGACAGAGACGCCTGGAACCTCGAGTGGAACGCGCTCGGCGAACGGATTCTCGGGGAAGCGGAGAAGAGTCTCGCCTCCGGTCACCGGGTGAGCGCGCGTGAGGGGTTCCTCCGTGCGGCAACGTACTTCCGTATCTCCGGGGTCTTCATGTACGCGCCTCCGATGGATCCACGGTTCGTCGCGGCGAACGCTCGTCAACGGGATGCCTTCCGCCGGGCGATCGAGCTGATGGATCATCCCTTCGAGCAGGTCGCGATCCCGTACGAGTGGACCGAACTCGACGGCTACGTCGCGACCCCGCCCGGCCCGGGACCGTTCCCCACGGTGATCCTGGTCGGCGGATACGACGGCACGATGGAGGAGACGTACGTCGCCGGCGGTGTCGCGGCGTTGCGGCGCGGCTACGCCGTCCTCATGATGGACGGCCCGGGCCAGGGCGCGGCACTGGTCGAACGCGACCTGCACTTCCGACACGACTGGGAGGTGGTCGTCACCGCTCAGGTCGACTGGCTGGTCGCCCGCCCCGAGGTCGACGCCTCCCGGATAGCCGCACTGGGCCGCAGCTGGGGCGGCCACCTCGCGCCCCGCGCCGCCACAGCAGAGCACCGCCTCGCCGCCGTGATCGCCGACGCCCCGCAGTACGCCCCGGGAGCCAACGCCTCTCTGCTCCTCCCGGCGGAATACCGCGGCGACCTGGACACCGGGGACGTCGACGAGCAGCTCAACGAGGTGGTCCGCGCCGGGATGGCGCAGTCACCGGGGCTGAACTTCTCCGTGGGGAGAGGGATGCTCACGCACGGATGCGCGACCCCGGTCGACTACATGCGCGAACTGAGGTCGTTCACACTAAACGGCCTCGCGGACCGCATCGACTGTCCCGTGCTGCTGACCATCGGCCAGAACGACCCGCGCATCGTCGACGCGCAGAGTCTCTTCGACGCCCTCACAGCGCCCAAGACGATGATCGAGTTCACCAACGCCGAAGGTGCCGGTGAACACGACGAAGCGGGGGCGGCAGCGCTGTTCAGCCAGCGCGCGTTCGACTGGCTCGACACGGTGCTCGGCCGGTAGGGCCGCCGGTCGAAATCACCGATCCCGTACCTCGAAGTGGCGATCGCCACAGCAAACAGGGTTGCCGGCTACGCCCCTGCGTCTGAGACGGGGTTCCTCGCCTCGCCTCTGGTGCAGGGCGCGGTCTGTAGTCCGAGAGTTGGCAACGCCTGATCGGTCTCAACGTGATCTCACACGGCTCACTTGCATCCTTCGTTCTGGGGCCTTCAGTTCCCACGGGCGGCCGGTAACCTGTAGCTATGACGAGCACCGCCCCGACTCCCGAATCGCTCGCAATGCGCGAGCTGATCGAGGCGCGTGATGACGAGTTCCGTGCGCTCCTGGCGAAGTACGCGGCTACTAGACCAAGGCTGTTCGGTTCGGTCGCGCGTGGCACCGCGCAGGCGGGAAGCGACATCGACATCCTGGTGGAAATGGACCCGTCTGACGGCAATCTCTTGATGCGCGCCTCCGGTCTGTTAGAGGAAGTCCGTGCGCTATTCGGCCGCGACGATATCGACGTCTTCCCGTCGCAACTACTTAAGCGAGCGATCTCAGAGTCGGCGCTCCGGGACAGCGTCGCGTTATGAGTCGCGAGTCCGATCAGCGGATCGACGACATCCTGCGGGCCATCAATCGATGCCAGCGGTACGTACGCAGACTGGACAACCATGACATCGACCTCGTCCTCATGGCCGAGGATGCAATCGAACGGAACTTGCAGATCATCGGTGAGGCTGCGAACCATCTCTCGGCCGGGATCACAGATGCACACCCAGAGATCGCCTGGCCGCAGATCCGAGGGTTCCGCAACATCCTCGTTCACCAGTATTTCGGTGTTGAGGCTGACATTGTGCGAGACGTCGTGAAGACACACCTACCGCCTCTTGCCGAAGCGCTGAGTCAACACCAGCGTGGTCCTGAATCGAACTCCACGGTGTGACGGAACGCCTCTCGCGGGGTGCTGCCCGCACCGACCGCCCAGACAGTTGTGTCCGGCCGCCCTCCTAGACTGGCTGCACGACCCCTGCCGACCGCTGACCCGAGGAGACCGTGTGGACTACGCGGCGATCGACGCGCTGCGCGAACGACATCCCGCGTGGCGGATGCTCCGCGCCACCCACGCGCCGCTGCTGCTGTCGTTTCTCGGCCGGTTCTTCGTGGAGGAGGGACACGGTGCCAGCCCGGAGGGGGAGATCATCGACGCCCTCGACGACGAGCTCTACAAGCTCAATGCGGAGAATCCCGAGAACCCGCGGTTCAAGCGGGACGCAGCCGACTATCTGGCCGAATGGGCGTCCACCGACTCAGGATTTCTCCGTCGCTTCTATCCGCTCGGTACCGATGAGATCCACTACGACGCGACACCCGCGTTGGAAAAGGCCTACTCGTGGGTCCAGAGCCTGCACGCGCGGCCCTTCGTCGGCACCGAGTCGCGACTGCAGACCGCGATCGAACTACTCCGCCAGATCGCCCAGGGCACCGAGGTCGACCCCGCGATACGGCTCGCCGAGTTGCAGCGGCGCAAGCAGGAGATCCAGCGGGAGATCGAGCAGATCGAGGCCGACCCGGAAGCCGGACTGCTCGACATGACCGCCGTGCGCGACCGCTACCAGCAGTTCTCCTCCACCGCTCGCGAGCTCCTCGCCGACTTCCGCGAGGTCGAGGAGAACTTCCGCGCACTGGACCGCTCGGCTCGCGAACGCATAGCCACATGGGAGGGCAGCAAGGGGGACCTGCTGGAGGAGCTGGTCAGCGGGCGCAGTCGCATCGACTCCTCCGATCAGGGGCGCAGTTTTCAGGCGTTCTACGACATGCTCCTGTCCTCATCCGGCCAGGAGGAACTCTCCGCCCTGCTCGAGCGGCTCACCGCGATCGACGAACTGAAGGCGGACCGCAGCATCCGCACCGTCCACCACGGGTGGGCCGAGGCCGCCGAGCGCACCCAGCTGACCGTCCGTCAGATCTCCGAGCAGCTCCGCCGGTTCACCGACGACCAGATCTGGCTGGAGAACCGCCGCGTCCTCGACCTGGTCCGCGAGATCGAGGGGACCGCGTTGGCGCTGCGACAAGGCACACCCCCGGACTTCGGTCTCGAGTTGGAGCAGGCCGGCGTGGAGGTGTCGCTGCCCACCGAACGACCGCTGCACAGTGTGCGGCCCGCGTCCGAGGTGGACAGTCTCCTGCCACCGTCCGAGCAGGAGCATGTCGACACCTCCGTGTTGGCCGAGCAGGTGATCGTGGACCCCGCCCGCCTCGCCGCCAGGTTGCGCAACCTCGTCCCCGAACGCGGTACGGCATTGCTCGAGGACGTCGTCACCATGTACCCCGTCGAGCACGGCGCCGCGGAACTCGTGGGCTACCTCGCCCTGGACACCGACGACATCGAGGTGACCACCGACCAGCAGGAGGAGACGGTGATCGAGTACGAGGAGGCCGGCCGGTCGATGCGGGCCCGGATGCCGCGCGTCGTGGTGAGGCGCCGGTGAGCCCGGAGGAGAGGGCGGTCGCGACCAGCGCCATCCGCCTCATGCAGGGCGTCGTCTATCAGGAGTCGGACGCGTGGGAGGACCTCCTCCGCCACCGTGGCGCCGTCCGCGACCACTTCGCCGTGATCGGGCTCGACGTGGTGATCGACGACGACGAGGGCTACGCCTACCTGCGCACCAGCGAGCCGGAGGACGGTGACGAACCGCTCCCGCGGGTGATCAGACGCCGCGCGCTCACCTACGCCGACAGTCTCCTGTTGGTGCTGCTGCGCAAGCGGATGGTGGAGTTCGAGTCCGCCGGCGACCAGGGCCAGCTGGTGCTCACCCAGGACGAGATCATCGAGATGATTCAGCTCTTCCTCGCCCGCAGCACCGACGAGGCCCGAGTGCTCAAGCAGGTCGACACGTCCATCAACCGCCTGGTGTCCATGGGATTCCTGCGCCAGCTCAAGGGCCGGCGGGACACCTGGGAGGTGCGCCGGATCCTCAAGGCCTACGTGGACGGTCAGACCCTGTCCGACTTCTCCGCCAAGCTTGCCGAGTACGCCGACGGGGGTGCCGACGATGAGTGAGGGCCTGTTCTCCTCCGTCGACCTCGCGCCGCAGGGGCGTCCCGGTTTCCGGCTGGTCCGGCTCGAAGTGCTCAACTGGGGGACCTTCGACAAGCGCGTCTGGCAACTGGAATCGGATGGGGAGACCCTGCTGCTCACCGGCGACATCGGCAGCGGCAAATCCACTCTGGTCGACGCGGTGAGCACCCTCATGCTCCCCTCGCACCGGATCGACTACAACAAGGCGGCCGGCGCCGCACGCAAGGAACGCACTCTGCGCTCCTACGTGGAAGGCCACCACAGGACCGAGCGCAACGAGTCCACCGGCAGTGTCCGACCGGTGGGGCTGCGGGACCGACGGTCGTATTCGGTGATCCTCGGCGTCTTTGCCAACCAGGGATACGACGACGAGGTGACCCTCGCCCAGGTCTTCCAGCAACAGGACGCCACAGGACAACCCTGGCGACGCTTCGTGACCGCGGACCGGGCGATGTCGATCGAGTCCGACTTCACCGACTTCGGATCCGACCTGGGCGACCTGCTCAAGCGGCTCCGCCGAGACGGTGCCACGGTGGAGAAGGACTTCCCGCCCTACGGTCGTGCCATGCGGCGCCTGCTGGGCATCCGGTCCGAACAGGCCATGGAACTGTTCCACCAGACCGTCTCGATGAAGGCCGTGGGCGATCTCAACGAGTTCGTCCGCACGCACATGCTCGAACCCGCGGACGCCTCCGAGCGGATCGAGGGGATCATCCGGCACTTCGAGGACCTCACCCGGTCCTACGATGCCGTCCAACGGGCCCGAGCCCAACTCGAGGCACTGGAACCACTGGTCGCCTCGATCAGCCGGTACGAGAGCGCGGTCGAGCGCCTGGACCGTCTCCACGAGGAACGTGTGGCGATCCGCCCCTACTTCGCCGAACTGCGGATCGAGCTGCGCCAGGCGGAGATCGAGCGGGTCCGCGCCGAGGTCACCACCATCGCCGCCCAGTTGGAGCAGGTGCGCTCCGAGTCGCAGGCCCTCGGGGCGGAGCGGGACCAGCTCCTCGCGGCCCGGGCCGAGGCGGGCGGTAGCCGCATCGGCGAGCTGGAACGCGCAGCCCGCGACGCGGGCGCGCAGGCCGAGGAGCGGAGAACAAGGCGAGAGCGGTTCGAGGACGCCGTCGCGAGGGCCGGCCTCGACCCGGTCGGCGACGCCGCCGGATTCGCGGACCTCGCCGTCCAGGTCGGTCGGGCGCAGGCAGAGATCGAGACGCAGATCGCCGAGCTCAAGGAGCGGTACGACGCGCTGGTCCTCGGGCACGGTGAGGAGAAAGCGCAGCTCCGCGAGGTGCAGGAAGAGCTGGACAGCCTCGCGACCCGCCGCAGCAACCTGCCGACCGAACAACTCCAGGTGCGGTCCGCCCTCTGCGCGGAACTCGGAGTGTCGGAAGAGGAGCTCCCGTTCGCCGGCGAGCTTTTGGACGTGTCCGAAGAACACGCGCAGTGGCGGGGAGCCGCCGAGCGCGTGCTGCGCGGATTCGCGGTGTCATTGTTGGTGCCGCAGCGGTACTACGCGGACGTCGCCGAATGGGTCAACGCCCGCCGGCTGACCGCCCGGCGCTCCGACGGTCGCGAGATGGGGGTCCGCCTGACCTACGAGCGGGTCCCGGAGCGGCACCTGCCCTTGCAGCGCCCCCATTCCGACGGACTGCTGCTCGCCGACACGGTGGAGATCGCCGACACACCGCTGCGCGGGTATCTGAGCAAGGAGTTGTTCGCCCGGGCGGACCATCTCTGCGCCACCACGGTGGAGGAGTTCCGGCACGCCGAGCGGGCGGTGACTCGCGAGGGCCAGGTGCGGTCCAGAAATCATCACGTCAAGGACGACCGGCGGTCCGCGGCCGATCCCCGCGGCTGGGTGCTGGGCTGGCGCAACGATCAGAAGATCGCCGCACTGGAGGAGCGGCGCGGCGACCTCACCCGTTCAGTGGAGCGGCTCGCCGCCCAACTCGAGTCGGTGTCGCGGGAGCAGAACGAGGTGGGGGAGCGGCGCACCGCGCTCTCGCGGGTGGCGGACTATCCCTCGTGGCGGGATCTCGACTGGGAGGACGCCCGGTCGCGGGCGGATGCCGCCGATGCCGAGCGTCGTCGCCTGCTCGAGGGCAGTAGTGAACTGGCCGAGATCGACCGACGCGTGGCCGAGGTCGACACACGAGTCGGCGAACTCAGCCAGACCAAGGACACTCTCGGCGAGGCGAAGGGCAGTGGAGAAAGCCGCATCGTCCAGGAGAGCAGTCAGATCGACCGCGACCGGCGCAGCCTCGACGAGCTGACGGCGGATATCCGTACGGCGGCGGCGGGCATCTACCCCAGACTCCGGTCACGACAGGGCCGCGCGGGGTCGACGACCGCGGATCAGGCCGAACTTCACGAACGACGACTGTCCGACGAGATCGACAAGGAGACCGGCCAGACCCAGCGCGAACTCAACGGCTACACCACCAGTCTGCAGCAGGGTATGGCGGAGATCCGGCGACGCTGGCCGGAGCAGACCACCGAGATGGACGCCTCTGTCGACGCGCGCGGGGAGTACATCCGCTTCCACGCGCAGGTGGCCCAGGACGATCTGCCGCGCTTCATCGCGGAGTTCGAGGAGCAGCTCAAGAAGAACGCCATCCGCGAACTCGCCGGCTTCCACAACTGGCTGCAGCGCCAGGCCGACGATATCCAACAGAAGATCGAGAAGATCAACGAGGCTCTCGGCGCGATCGACTTCAATCCCGGACGCTACGTGCGCCTGGATCGGGAGAACACGGTCAACCAGGATGTGCGGGAGTTCCGATCCGACCTGCGAGCGGTCACCGACGACACCCTCGGCGGCGACGACCGCTACTCCGAGCAGCGGTACCAGGAGGTGCGGGCGATCCTCGAGCGACTCCGCGGCCGGGAGGGCCACAGCGAGACCGACAAGACGTGGCGGGCGCGAGTCACGGACGTGCGCAACTGGTACACCTTCTCCGCCTCGGAGCGCGACCGCGAGACCGACGAGGAGTGGGAGCACTACCGCGATTCGGACGGCAAATCGGGCGGCCAGAAAGAGAAGCTCGCCTACACCATCCTCGCGGCGTCGCTGGCGTACCAGTTCGGCCTGGAGTGGGGCGCGGAGAAGGCCCGTGACTTCCGCTTCGCCGTGATCGACGAGGCGTTCGGCCGCGGCTCCGACGCCTCCACCCGGTACGCCCTCGAACTGTTCGCCAAGCTCGGCATCCAGCTGCTGATCGTCACACCCCTGCAGAAGGTGCACGTGATCGCACCATATGTGCGCTCCATCGGGTATGTGGACAATGTCGAGGGCAGGTACTCGAGGCTCGTCATGATGTCCACAGAGGAGTACCACCGCCAGCGTGGCGGAGCGTGATGGTCGCCGGCGCGCGGAAATGGGCCACACCGGAGACGGTCCGCGAGAAAGTGCACAGGCGGTGGGTCGACGGCACCCTTCTCCGTGCTTTCGCCCGCGGGGAGGCGCTCATTCCACTCGAGGTCCCACTGGGAGGTCCGAGAACGTCTGAGCTCGGTGAGCGCTTCGGCGAGGTGCAGGAGTGGATGGCCGCCCTCGAGGCCGGCAGTCGCGACGGCAGCCGATACACGCTGCGGTACACGGCGGTAGGCGGCCGGAAATTCGGACGCAATCAGATTCCCACGCACGCTCTGGTGACCCGGTTCGACCAGGCATGGGCACTGCTCGGAGTCCGGGCACAGGTCACCATCTTCGAACAGATGCTGGCAGCGGCCCCGGATGCTCCGGTGCGGGACTGGGTGCTCGCCAGACCCGTCGCGGCGCTCGACCATGCGCAGGTGTGGCCGCAGATCCTCGCGGCGTACCGCTGGCTCGATGACTCCCGCGGGTCGGGCAGGTACCTGCGGCAGATCGATGCCCCGGGAGTGGACACCAAGGTCGTCGAGAGTCACCGGACGGTGCTCGCAGGACTCCTCGGAGTCTCACGCAACGCCACCTCGTTCCTCCACGACCTGGGCCTGCGCACCAAGCCCGAGTACGTCCGGTTCCGCATGGCCGGCACCGTCGCACCGGTGTCGGTCACCGAACTGTCTCTTCGGCCGGAGGAACTCGACGGTCTCGGCATGTCCTTCACCACGGCCGTGATCGTGGAGAACGAGATCACCTACCTCACGCTGCCCCTCCCGGACGACGGCGTGTTGATCTGGGGGAAGGGGTTCGACGTGGCCCGCCTCGGCCGCTGGGACGCCCTGCGGGAGGCCGACGTGCACTACTGGGGCGACCTCGACACACACGGCTTCGCCATCCTCCATCGCCTGCGCACGCACCTGCCGCGGGTGCGGTCCTTCCTCATGGACCTCGAGACCCTCCACGCGCACCCTCAACGTTGGGGACAGGAGGCCTCACCCACCAGCGCGAGACTCGATCGACTGACGGCGGCGGAGGCGGCGGTCTACGACGACCTGGTCTCCGACCGCTTCGCCGAACGAGTGAGGCTGGAGCAGGAGCGGATCGACTGGGCCTGGGTTCTGGACCGGTTGCCCTACCGGACAGGTGGCACATGAACGCCACTCGATCGTGTGCACCACTGGTCGAAAACCCAACACCTCGTCGTCACTAGACACTCGCCTTCCTGACCGGCACATACGCGCGGCGCCGGTCGTTCCCGCTGCCGGTCGGTCGGAACCGTCCCGGTGTGCGAGGTGCCGGTAGCCTAAAAGCTATGGGTGTCGCTGCCACGAACGCCACATACGACCTGCCGGAAGAGCAGGCCGTGCTCGACGTGCTGCGTTCTTTCGGCGTACGGCGGGCTCGGCTGTTCGGAAGTGCGGCCCGCCGCGAGTTGACGCCCACGAGCGACATCGACCTGCTCGTCGAGATGGACGGTCCGGTCGACTACGGGGCGATATTCCGGCTGTCCGAGGCTCTGGAGAGGGTTGCGGGCCGACCATTCGACGTCCTCACGTCGATCAAGGCACAGTTCCGGCCGTTCGTGGAGCCTGAACTGGTCGAGCTCGCGTTATGAAATCCCCGATCCCGTACCCCGACATGGCGGTCGCCGCTGCTCAGAGGGCTGCCAGTTACGCCCCTGCGTCTGAGGTCGAGTTTCTCGCCTCGCCGATGGCTCAGGACGCGATCTGCATGCGGCTGCAAGAGGTGGGGGAGAACCTCTCCAAGATCCGTCGGCACTGTCCGGACTTTTACTCAGCTCACCAGTCCGAGGGTTGGCATCGCCTGATCGGCCTGCGCAACGTGATCTCACACGGCTACGCCGAAGTTGACCTGCGCGTTGTGTGGACGATCATCGATGTGCATCTGGGTCCCCTAGCCGAGGAGTTGAAGGCTCTGTTGGCCACGTCGTGACCCCGGGTCGCCGTCATGCCCCACAGGCGGTCGGTATGCGGCCCGGCCAGGCTTGATACGAAAGCAGAGTGATCCGCCAGGCTTACGAGAGTGGCCACCTCGTCGTCGTCATCTAGGACTTCGATTCGGAAGTGGGAGTTTACAACTCGCCCGTTTGACCACCCATATGAACGGCCAGTACAACACGCCCCTCCGGACGGCGGGGGTGGCTCGGCGGCTGGGGTGCAACAGTCTGCTGATGGGGGAGAATCGGTCTCATTGGTCATGCCAAGACGACCGATGTGGAATGGATTGGCCGGTCTCGTCAGCGCGACCGCCGACAGGGCCGTTGTTCAGATCGAGTCTTCGGCGCCGGGCTCGGCACAGAGCAGGAAATGCGCCACGATCAGCGGCGCGATGACGAACAGTGCGCCCCAGCCCGTTGTCGCCACGGGACCCAGTTGTCCCACCACAAGCCGGTGTCGCGAAGGTAGTTCGGTCTGTGCCAGCGCTGTGACAAGAACATGTCCGGTATTCGCCTGCTGCGGGTACTCCGAATGGGGACGGTGCGGTCGGGCTATCCCAGCGCAGCCCACTCACTCTTGGGTAGGTTGGTGATCCACCAGCCCGCGCCCCAACCCAGGAGGCAACCTCAGCGTGCAGATTCCCACCGCAGAATCGATGACCGGCGACGCGGATACGAGTCCGCAGACGACTCACGACCCCAACGAGACACGACGCGACCCTTCCAAGGGCTACGTGGCGCTACTCGGCTGGGCGCCGAACGCGGTCGACGCGGTGGATAGATTCGATCGCCGCTACGTCGTGGTGGCCCCGGAGTGGGCGGCGGACTACTGCAGGCAGCACAACATCCCGTTTGTCCCGTGGGACTTCGAGCGACTCAACGACCGGTCCATGGAGATCGCCGAGACGCTCAAGGACATGGGCGTCGACGTGGCGATCCCGCTGTTCGAGGAGACCGTCGAGTGGGCGGGCGCCATCAACTCCATGCTCATGGACAACCCGACGCTGTACGGCCAGTCGCTGCTGCTGCGGGACAAGGCGCTGATGAAGCGCCGCGCTCAGCTCGGCGGGATCCGCGTGGGGATCTTCGAGGAGGCCCACGAGCGCGACGACGTGATCCGCTTTCTCAAGCGCGTCAACCAGACGCTACTCAAGCTCGACGGCGACCCCAACGACCCGATCCACCTCAAGGCCTTCGACAAGGCCGGCTGCCTGGGGCACCGCGTCATCCGCACCCCGGACGAGGTCGACACGATCCCCGACGAGGAGTTCCCGGTCCTCATGGAGTCCCACCTCGACGGCTGGGAATTCGCGGTTGAGGCGTGGGTGCACAACGGCAAGATCGTGTTCCTCAACATCTCCGAGTACGTGACACTCGGGTACTCGGTGTTCGTGCCGGCCTCGCCGGAACTCGAGAAGTACCGGCCGGAGATCACGCGGCAGATCGAGAAGCTCATCAAGACCTTCGACATCAAGTTCGGGTTCGTTCACCCGGAGTACTTCGTCACCAGCGACGGCGAGATGTACTTCGGTGAGGTGGCCTACCGTCCGCCGGGGTTCAAGGTCTTCGAGCTGCTCGAGCGCGCCTACGGGTTCAACGCCTACCAGGGCCTGGTGCTCGCGTTCGACCCCAAGACCACAGAGGAGGAGATCACCGCGTTCTTCCCGCGCGAGGTGGTCGACGCCACCGGGCACGCGGGCTGCTTCGGTGTCTACCCGCGGCGACGTGTGGTCTCCACGCTCGAGATCCCGGAGGAGACCGAGGACCACGAGTACTTCGAGTCCCACGAGCTCACCGCACCCGTAGAGGAGACCGTCACCAAGCGGACCGCCTTCGGCACCCACTGGGGGCTGGTCTATTTCTTCGGCGACGACGCCTACGAGATGCGGACCCTCCTGGCACGCCAGGAGGAGCTCGACTTCTACGTGTGACGGGCCATCCGCTCCGACGACGTAGGTACGGTACCGGGGGCGGGCACCCTCGCCCGGAGATCTGGAGAGTGAACCCAAGTGGCTAACGATGAGCCCGACGCGACGCGAGTACTCGACAAGCGGGTGGCCTCTCTCGTCGACGCGACAAGGGCCCTCGCCGACGCCGGGGATGTGGGCAAGTCCACGCCGAAGCGGCGCGTGCTCGACGGCCTGCGCCTGGTCCTGCTCCAGGACGGTGGCGCGCGGGCCGTGCAGTCGATGGCACAGGAGCTCGAGTCCGCCGGACTGTACGAGGGGACGGACTGGGCGTCACCGAGCTCACTGGTCCCGGCGCTGAGCACCGGGTCGCTCCGCAGCCCCAACGCCGACACGGCGGTGATGGAGATCGTCAGCGACCTCCGCCTGGTGGCGGTGGCCAAGGGGGAGTACGCGCACCCCGACGTGTCGGCGGAGGAGGCTCTGCAGCACCTCAAGGAGGTCCTGGCCGCCAACGCCTCGCTGCTGTTCACCGCGGCCACCGAGGCGGAGCGGGTGCAGCAGGGCCGGATGGCCAAGGTGACCCGCACGTCGCTGACGCACATCGCCGAGTCGATCGGCTACGACACCGTCCTCGACCAGCTGGTCGAGGAGATCTGGCGGATCCTGCGGCAACGCCCGATCCAGGTCGACCACATCAAGGAGACCATCACCCAGATCGCCGTCGCGCGCCACGACCCCGAGGTGGACACCAGCACCGGCGGGTTCGGCGTCGACCGGCTGATCAGCTGCATCTACGGCACCACCGAGGCGAGCCGGGAAGACCCCGGGGTGGACATCTACCGCTCCCGCCTGGAGTCGATGGACGAGGGGGCCCTGCAGTACGAGGCCGCCGGCTTCGCGCGGTCGATGCACGACACGGGACTGGTCTCGGCGTACCACCCCGTCCTGCTGCGGTTCCTGCGCGAGAAGGGCAGCTTCCTGCTCAGCGAGGCGCTCGGGCTGTCGAGCACCGGCCGGGAGAGCCTGCTGTGCTTCCACGGACTCGTCGATGCGCTGATCGACGCGGCTGTTCACCCCGAGACCGCGCAGTCGGTCTACGGACTGGCGTTGCTGCTCGAGCGGGGGATCCTGTTCCAGCCGGCCGTCGCGCCCGCACTGTGGCGGCTGTTGGCCCTGCCCCTGTCGGACTACGCGAACGAGCGCCTCGCGCTGGCCTACGGCCCGGCCCACCCGGGGAGGATCTGGCTGCTGTCCGGGACGCTGTCCATGCTGGGCCAGCCGCTGGGCGTGGGGCAGGGCGACAACCCCACCTGCCAGTCCGCCCGCGCGCTGTCCATGTGGGCGTACAACGACCCCGACTACCTGCTGCAGACCATCGCCTGGGCGGCGCGGGACAACGAGGTGGTCATGCACTTCGAGGGCCGCCCACTGTCCTCCCGCGGCCTCGATGCGGGCCTTGCGGAGACGCTCCCCCTCGACCTGGACCCGGTCTCCCTGCTCGTCGTGCCGCACCTGGACCGGATCTACGCCGAGATGGGCCGGCTCTGCGCCGACCGCGAAGGCGACCCCCACCGCTGGGTCAACCCCGAGTTCCACGGCTGGTGGGCCGCGCGGGGATTCCGCATCAACGTGGACGTGGAGTCCGGCCGGCTGACCGGGCTCGAGGACTTCCTGCGGCACTTCTACGGCAGCTACCACCCGTTCCACAACGGCAACCAGCCGCTGATCCACCCTCAGCCCGCCGGCGTGGCCGTGACCGACAGCTCCGCGCGGTTCGTGGGCTGGCACGCCATCACGATCCTGCGGGTTGCGCTGGATCCGGACGAGACCATGCGCGTCTACTTCTTCAACCCCAACAACGACAGCGGCCAGGACTGGGGCAACGGCGTGGTGGTGAGCACCGCCGGCAACGGCGAGCGGTTCGGCGAGTCGTCGCTGCCGTTCGAGGAGTTTGCCTCGCGGCTCTACATCTTCCACTTCGACACCCTCGAGCCCGGCGAGACCGGGTCGGTGACGGCGGAGGAGATCGCCAGGGTGACGGACCTAATCCACCACAGCTGGGGCGCGGATCGGCTGCCGGAGATCTGAGCCTGGCTCGGCTCTGACGCGAGCCCCCTGGCGTCGGCCCTCTCTTCGCGAGCCCCCCGCGACGTGTGCGGCGTCTTCAGTCCATTCCGGGCGCGCGAGTCGCGGGAGGGCGTGCACTCGGAATGCGTACTTAAGAGAGGCAGAGGATCTGCGCGGCTGAGGGCGGCTGTGGCCCATCGGTAATGATTAGAGTCAAGCCGAAGGTAAGAGAGCATGTTCCTGCGTCCTAATTTGTGATACGTTTTCGGAGTGAAGGTCGTGATCTACGCCTCCGCGCGCCGACACGGCATCACAGACGCGGAGATCAGGGCCGTCCTCGAGCATCCGATCGTTCGATATCGACTAGCTCCACGCACGGGGCCTCAGGCGAAGTTGCTTCGTATGGTCGGAGACCCGGACGGCGGAGCTCTGATTGAGGTCGTGGTCGACCGGGTGGGCGGAGAGGAGCTACACGTGTTTCACGCGATGCTTCTGACCGCGGCAGTGGCGCGCGAAGTGCTCGAGGCCACCGGAGGGAACCTTGACTTGTCCGACGGCGTCAGCCGTAGTCAGAGGACGCAGCGGGAGAAACGATGAGCGAGACAGGTGATCGTGAAGCGCATTATGCGCGTCTCGCGGACGCCGTAGAGGCTGGCGAGTACGACGTGATCGATTCCCCGGCGGAAGTCCGCCCGGACTACCGTCACGGTCGGCCCCGGCGAGGGGATGCGGTCGAGGAGACCCGTCCGCTCGCTGTTCGACTCACTGAGTCCGATCGGCGCCGTCTGGCCGACTATGCCGACCGGACAGGGCAGCCGATGAGCGCCGTCATCCGAGCGGCCATCGATGAGTACCTCGGTAAGCACCCGGCCGCCTAGCGTGCTGCCGGAGATCTAAACCCGACGCGCCGCCCGCGGCGTACTCCGGCAGGGTGCGCGTCTCCACTTCGCCACGTCGGGCGGTGCCGATCCCGGTCATGCGTCGATTGTGCCCCACCGGCCCGCCCGCTCCAGTAATGGTGGTCACATCAGCAAGCCTGTCGAAGATCCTGCAGTACAGTGCGATGGTTCCCGTGCGCGCCGTCAGGCCTCGCCGGGCTTCCCACTTTGTTTCGCCCCGTAATGCCTAAGGATTCCCGTGACGACTGAGTCATCCGCCGCTGCCTTCTCTCCAGCCCAGCCCGACCCCGCCCTCGGCTCCGCGCCACTGCCCGCCGCCACCAAGCGGCTAATCGCGCTGCTCGTGGCCGCGGCGTTCGTGGTGATCCTCAACGAGACCATCATGTCGGTCGCGATCCCCGAGCTGATGGGGGAGTTCGCCGTCACCGCCGCCACCGCGCAGTGGCTCACCACGGCGTTCATGCTCACCATGGCCGTGGTCATCCCGTTCACCGGGTGGATGCTCATGCGATTGCCGCTGCGGACGGTGTTCATCATCGCCATGACCACCTTCACCCTCGGCACCCTGCTGGCCTCGCTCGCGCCGGTGTTCGTAATCCTGGTCGCCGGCCGGGTGGTGCAGGCCGTGGGCACCGCGATCATGATCCCGCTGCTCATGACCACCGTGCTCAACGTGGTGCCCGCGGACCGTCGCGGCCGCACCATGGGTGTGATCTCCATCGTGATCGCCGTGGCCCCGGCCATCGGCCCCACCGTCGGCGGCCTGGTGCTCGACGTGCTGAGCTGGCGCTGGATGTTCTGGTTCGTCCTGCCCATCGGCGTGCTCGCGCTGGTGGCCGGCGCCACGCTGATCCGCAACGTCACCGCCACCCGCGCGATCCCGCTCGACATCCTCTCCGGCGTGCTCTCGGCCGTCGGCTTCGCGGGCCTGATCTTCGGCCTGAGCTCCTTCGGTGAGGCCGCCAACGACAACGCGCTGGTGTCCCCGTGGGTGCCCGTGCTCGTGGGCGTGGCCGCGCTGTCGGTGTTCGTGTGGCGTCAGCTCGCGCTGAAGGACTACGCGCTTCTCGACGTGCGGGCCTTCACCTTCCGCACCTTCACCGTCAGCCTCTCGCTGATGCTGCTGTCCATGATGGCGCTGTTCGGCACCCTGATCCTGCTGCCGCTGTACATGCAGCAGGTCCTGGGCACCACCACCCTCGAGTCCGGCCTGGCGTTGCTGCCCGGCGGTCTGCTCATGGGTGTGCTCGGGTGGTTCGTGGGTCGGCTCTTCGACCGCATCGGCCCGCGCCCGCTGATCATCCCGGGCTCGATCCTGGCCGCCGCCGGCCTGTGGGGCATGTACGTCTCATTCTCCGCCGAGTCGTCGCTGGCGATCGTGGTGGTGTGGCACATGATCCTCAGCGTGGGCCTGGCGCTGCTGTTCTCGCCGCTGCTCACCTCGGCGCTCGGCTCGCTCCCGCCGCACCTGTACTCGCACGGCTCCGCGCTGCTCAACACGCTGCAGCAGGTCGCCGCGGCCGCCG
>NZ_JAALEC010000248.1:0-3463 GCF_014145205.1 Dietzia sp. DQ11-44 | reverse complement strand
ATGCTGGACCGCCGCCCGGCGGAGGTCTCCGGCGGGCAACTCCAGCGCGCCTGCCTGGCCCGCGCGCTGGCCCAGGAACCCCGGTACCTGATCGCCGACGAGGCCACCGCCCATCTGGATCCGCTGAGCACGGCCGCGATCGCCCGCACCCTCCGCCGGCGGGCCGACGGAGGCCTGGGCGTCCTGGCGATCACCCACGATCTGCGGTTGGCCGAAAGTTGGGCCGACGAGGTTGTGGAGTTGGAGACCCACGCGCCGTGACGGCACCGAGACCCGAACGCAACCCGATCGCCTCTGGACACCGGCGGGTCACCGGCGCACAATCCTAACCATGTTAGGCACTCCGAATCGCGATAGGTCAGCCGAACGACGTGAGGCGACACGGCGGGAGATCATCGACGCCGCGTGGGAGGTGGCCCGCGAACAGGGCCTGGCCCAGCTGACCCTCCGCTATGTCGCGGCCCGCGTCGGCATGAAGGCGCCGTCGCTGTACTCCCACGTGGACTCCAAGAACGCCATCTACGACGCCATGTTCGCCCAGGCCTGGACCGAGTGCCTCGACATCATGCTGGCCCTGGACGAGGGACGCCCGTCCGATGCCCGGGGGACGGTCCGGATGTACGCGCGGGCATACTTCGACTTCTGCGTGAGCGACCTCGCCCGGTTCCAGCTGATGAACCAGCGCACCATCCCCGGCTTCGAACCCAGCCCCGAGGCCTACGCGCCCGCGGTGCTCGTGCTCGACGGTCTGCGTCAGCGGTTCGCAGCCATCGGGATCACTGACCGGGAGGACATCGACCTCTACGTGGCGGTGGTGGGCGGCATGGCGGACGCCCAACTCGCCAACGACCCCGGCGGCGATCGCTGGGCCCGCCTGTTCGACCGCGCGGTCGACATGTACCTGCACGACGTCGGCATCCCGACCGACGTCCCGGTCACCACCACACAGGAAGGCACACCGCCATGACCACGACAACCGGGCAACACCGCTCGAAGAACGACCCGCGACCGCCCCGGCTGGACCGCGACACCGCCGCGCGCCTGGCCGAGACCGAGTACGAGCGGGTGGCCGACATGCTCGACCGCCTCACCCCCGAGCAGTGGGGCACCCGGACCGACTGCACCGAGTGGGACGTGCGCGCGATGGCCGGGCACATGCTCGGCATGATCCAGATGCTCGCCAGCTGGCCGGAGATGGTCCGCCAGCAGGTCGCGTCCGGCAGGCGCGCCAAGCGCGAGGGCTGCCCCGCGATCGACGCGATGACCGCGCTGCAGGTGGAGAAGAACGCCGGCCTGTCGACGGACGAACTCATCGCCCAGGTGCGCCGACTGGCCCCCAGGGCGGCCAGGAACAGGCGGCGCGCGCCGGGCGTGATGAGGAAGCAGGCCATGGAGGACAACGGCGAGTGGTGGTCCATGGGCTACCTCTTCGACGTGATCCTCACCCGCGATCCGTTCATGCACCGCATCGACATCGCCTCCGCGACGGGAGCCACCATGACGGCGACCGCGGAACACGAGGGGGTGATCGTCGACGACGTGGTGACCGAGTGGGCCGGTCGGCACGGCCAGGCGTACGACCTGGAGCTCACCGGCCCGGCGGGCGGGCGCTGGCAGCACGGCGGGCACTCGGGCGCGGGCGAGAACCTCACCATGGACGCGTTCGAGTTCTGCCGAGCACTCAGCGGCCGGGCCCCGGCGGAGGGACTGCTCCGGACCCAGGTCCCGTTCTGACCCGGATCGTGAATGTGCTTTTATCCGACCGAGTGTGAGGTAGATTGCATTTTGGGCACAACGCGCTGGTAGCGCGCACTTCTCCGGCTCGTCGCCGCCTCTGACCCGACCCCGGAAGAAGGACGCCGCCATGCCCCCGTCAGAACCCCTCCCCCCGCCTCCGCCCACCGCCCGCCTCAGCCGCCGCTCGCTCCTCTCCGCCTTCGGCGGGGCGGTCGCGGCGACCGGAATCGTGGGCTTCGGCAGCGGCTCCGCCGGAGCCCAGAGCCTCACGGGTTCCCTGGGCTCCGGCTCCCTCGGGTCGTCCGGCGGCACCCCGCCGGACGGCATCCCCTCGGCGCAGCGTGAACCACTCGAGCTGCTGCTCCTGGGGACACTCGCCGGCCCGATGGTGGAGAGGACGCGGGTGGGGATCGCGTCGGTCCTCGTGGTCAACGGGGCCGCCTACGTGATCGACTGCGGCCGGTCCGCGGTTACGCAGTACGGGCTCACGGGCCTGGAACTGGCGGCGATCAGCGACATCTTCCTCACCCACCTGCACGCCGACCACATCGCGGACTACTACAACTTCGCGCTCATCGGTGGGGTGGTCGCCAACGCCGCCGGGGACAAACTCGTGGCCCCCGTCGGCGTCCACGGCCCGGGGTCCGCGGGCGGACTGCGACCGCCCAACGTCGACTACCCGGACTTCCCGGTGGTCGCCCCCCAGAGCCCGACCCCGGGCACCGCGGAGATGACGCAGCGGCTGGACGAGGCCTACGCCTACACGTCGAACATCTTCCTCCGGGACAACGGCCCCACCGGTGGACCGCCCGACCCGCGCACGCTGTTCGACGTCCACGAGATCGTGATCCCGGACGTCGGCGCCAGCTACACCAACACCTCCCCGGCGATGGACCCGTTCCTCGTCATGGAGGACCAGAACGTCCGGGTCACCGCCACCCTCGTCCCGCACGGGCCGGTCTTCCCCGCGTTCGCCTTCCGCTTCGACACCGCGCACGGGTCGGTGACGTTCTCCGGGGACACCAGCCTCAGCGAGAACCTGGACCGGTTGGCGCTCGGCACCGACACCCTCGTGCACGAGGCGATCAACGTGCGCGGCGGCAATCTGCCGCCGGCCATGATCGAGCACAACCTGGAGTCCCACGTCGAGGTCCAGGTGGTGGGGCAGGTCGCCGAGCGCGCCGGCGCCGAGCGACTGGTCCTCACGCACCTCGGCGACTACTCCGGCGTCGTGGACGTGCGCCAGTGGCACGACTGGGCCCAGGAGGGCTACGGCGGGGACGTGATCGTGGGCCACGACCTGCAGCGGATCGTCCTGGCCACCCGATGACCCCCGCCTCGCCCTCACCAGAACGAGTCCCAGGAGGAACCATGAGCACCATCGACATGATCACGTCCCACCCCCACCCGACCGGCGGTCTGCCCGTCGAGTTGCTGGCGGAGGCGATCGACGCCGCGTCCGCGTGCGCGCGCATCTGCACCGCCTGCGCGGACGCGTGCCTGGCCGAGGAGTCGGTCGCGGAGATGCGCGACTGCATCCGCACCGATCTCGACTGCGCGGACGTGTGCGCGGCCACCGCGTCGGTATTGAGTCGCCGGACCGGGACGATCTCGGAGGCGGTCAAGGAGTTGCTCAGCGCGTGCCGCGTCGCGTGCGCGACGTGCGCTGACGACTGCGGGGCCCACGCGGACATGCACGCCCACTGCGCGATCTGCGCCGAGGCCT
>NZ_JAALEC010000247.1:0-1775 GCF_014145205.1 Dietzia sp. DQ11-44 | reverse complement strand
GGCGGTCGCGGCTGCCGTCTCGTCTCCGCGGACGGTGTGGACCTCGGGAAAGGTCACGGTCGCGCTGTCGAGGGAGCGCGTGATCGACCACCCCGGGGAGAACAGGCACTCGGCCATCACCCAGCGGCCGCTCTCCACCACGTAGACATCGGAGTACTCGCCGGTGGAGAGGGTCTCGGTGCCGTTCTCCCGGTCCACCTGACGGAACTGCAACGTCCAGGTGCCGGTGGCGCGCCGCGGCGCGCCCCCGTCCGCCGGGTCCTCGACAGCGATGGAGGGCATGAGGCCGTGGTGCATGTCGAGGATGCGGGGTCCGCCGTCGGAGGCGGTGGCCAGGGCGATCTGACGGAAGATCCCGACCATCGTGTCCGGGTCGGTGCGGCCGAGCGGGCCGAAGTCCAGGAGGCCGCCCTCGGCGACGAAGCACGCCCGGAACCCCTCCGGATCCTTGCCGTCGCAGGCCCGCCAGTACCGGTACTTGAGCTGCTCTATCGCCTGGCGGGCGCGGGATTCGTGCTCGAACTGCATGCGGGCCACGTTAGCCTAGTGGGCATGAGTCGAACACTGGTCGAGCTGTCCGATCGCTGGGACCTCCAGGACCTGGTGACCAGGTACGCGACCTGTATCGACGCCCGTGACTTCGACGGACTGGACAGGGTGTTCACCCCGGACGCCCGGGTGAGTTACGAGGCCTCGGGCGGCCCCGCGGACGACTATCCGGCGGTGCGCACCTGGCTGGCGGAGATGCTGCCGATCTTCGCCTCCACCCAGCACCTCATGGGCAATCTCGCGGTGACCCTGGACGGCGACACCGCGACCGGACGCTGCATGTGCTTCAACCCGATGGCCCTGCGGCCGGTGGAGGAGAAGGACCAGCAGGTGTTCTTCTACGGGCTCTGGTACGTGCTCGGGTTCGTCCGGACCGCAGAGGGCTGGCGGATCGACAGCCTCGCGCAGGAGCAGGCCTTCCACCACAACCTGCCCTGACGGACGACGGAGGGGCCCGCCACCCGGCGGTCCCCTCCGTGGTCCGGCGTCAGACGGTGCCGCAGGAGTCCGGGGCCGGCAGGCCGTGCACCCGGTCCATGAGGTAGCGCGCGTTGGTGGCGCGCTCGGCAAGCATCGGCAGGGCGTGGTCGACCACCAGCCCCGGCGCCAGAGCCGGTAGCTCCGCGGTACGCAGCTCCACCGTGGCGCCCCGGGCGCACCAGTCCCGGACCAGGTCGACCGCGGTGTCGTGGGGGACCACGTCGTCGTTCCGCCCGATCAGGACCATCGCGGGGACCGTGGGGGCCACGCGGCCGAGGTTGTAGCCCTCGAGGACCCGCAGGATCTCGGGCTCGGACCGGGCGGCGTCGGCCAGCGAGTTGCCGTGCGTGGTGAACTCGGTGGTCCGGCGCAGACCGTAGGCGAACGCGGTCTCGGCGACGCACTGCGTCGAGGTCACCTCGAGCATGCGCCTGCCCTCGTCGTTGAGCTGCCGGTCGAACGCCGGACGCAGCTCGGGGTGCACCTGCAGGATCCCGTTGATGGCGTACCCGACGGCCCCGGTGAGGACGCCACCGTCGACGCGGTCGAGGGTGCCGAGCATGTCCGACGGCGGGGCGCCCGCGGCGATCCCCACCAGGTTGAGGTCCGGTGCGTACTGGGGCTGCATCTCGGCGGCGGCCGCGGCCGCGCCTCCGCCCTGGGAGTACCCGCTCACGACCGTGGGGGAGTCGGGGGCGAGGTCGGTCCCGGACAAGCGCACCGCGGCCCGGGCGGCATCCAGGGCC
>NZ_JAALEC010000246.1:0-4235 GCF_014145205.1 Dietzia sp. DQ11-44 | reverse complement strand
CTGGTGCGGCGCGGCCTCGGCGACCCTCATCGGGGTCGGTCAGTGGGCGAAGGCGGCCGTGGCCGCAGCTCTCGGCCGGTGATCAGGCCCTGAGGCGCGCGACGATCTCGACGAACTCCTCCGCGTAGCCCAGGTGGGTCCGCAGTCGCTCGAGCCGTTCGGTGGCCTCAGCCTCGATCTCGGCGATCAGCGCGGCCGATCCCGCCGGGTCGTCGGCTCGGCGGTCCAGGGCCCGGCAGAAGTCGCGCATGCGTTCCAGGCTGAACCCCAGGGGCTTCATCCGGCGGATGAGCAGGAGCCGCTCGACGTCCCCCGGCGTGTAGAGGCGGAACCCGCCCGGGGAGTGCGCGGAGGGGCTGACCAGACCGAGTTCGTCGTAGTGCCGCAGGCTCCGGATCGACAGCGCGGTGCGCTCGGCGACCTCGCCGATCTTCATGGTCTGCTCGCCGCGACTTGGCCCGCCCACAACTCTCCCGTTACGGTAGCTTTCTACTCTCACGCCGTGTGAGAGTCCTGACCCCGACTGTAGGTGATCCGTGAGCACCGAGTTCCCGACCGGCGTGCTGCCCTCGTTCCGCGCCGCGTTCTCCTCCCCCGCCCGGCTGCGGACCGAGGTCCTCGCCGGCCTCGTGGTGGCCCTCGCGCTCATCCCGGAGGCGATCTCGTTCTCCATCCTCGCGGGCGTCGACCCCCGGGTCGGTCTGTTCGCGTCCTTCACCATGGCGGTCACGATCGCCTTCACCGGAGGACGCCCGGCGATGATCTCGGCGGCCACGGGAGCGATCGCGCTCGTCGTGGCGCCGGTCGTGCTCGAGCACGGACTGGACCACCTCATCGCCACGGTCCTCCTGGCCGGGGTGCTGCAGGTGCTGCTGAGCGTGTTCGGGGTCGCGAGGCTGATGCGGTTCATCCCACGCTCGGTGATGGTCGGATTCGTCAACGCGCTCGCGATCCTCATCTTCTCCGCCCAGATCCCGCACCTGGTGGGCGTGCCGTGGCTGGTGTACCCGCTGGTGGCGGTGGGGCTGCTCGTCCTCGTGTTCTTTCCCAGGCTCACCACGGTGATCCCCGCGCCCCTGATCGCGATCGTGGCACTGACGATCGTGGTGGTGTGGGTGGGATGGTCGGTCCCCAACGTGCACGACCAGGGCGAGTTGCCCGGGTCGCTGCCGACCCTCCTGCTGCCGGACGTGCCGCTCACCCTGGAGACGCTGCAGGTCATCGCCCCCTACGCGCTCGCCATGGCGCTCGTGGGGCTCATGGAGTCGCTGATGACGGCCAAGTTGGTCGACGACATCACGGAGACGCACTCCGACAAGACGCGTGAGGGCTGGGGTCAGGGCGTCGCCAATCTCGTCACCGGTTTCTTCGGCGGGATGGGCGGCTGCGCGATGATCGGGCAGACGATGATCAACGTCAAGGCCTCGGGCGCACGGACGCGGCTGTCCACCCTGCTCGCCGGCGTGTTCCTGCTGGTCCTCGTCGTCGTCCTGGGCGACGTCGTCGGACTGATCCCGATGGCCGCACTGGTCGCGGTGATGATCATGGTCTCGGTGGGGACCATGGACTGGCACTCGATCCATCCCCGGACACTGCGGCTGATGCCGCTGTCGGAGACCCTCGTCATGGTCGTCACCGTGGCGGCGACGGTGTGGACCCACAACCTCGCGATCGGCGTGATCCTGGGGGTGGTCACGGCGATGATCATGTTCGCGCGCCGGGTCGCGCACATGACGACCATCGAGAAGGTCGCCGAGCTCGACACGGACCACGACGGGGCGGTCGACACCCGCACCTACCGGGTCACGGGCGAGCTGTTCTGGGCCTCGAGCAACGACCTCGTGTACCGGTTCGACTACTCCGGCGACCCCGAGCACGTGGTGCTCGATCTCACCGACGCCGACATCTGGGACGCCTCGACCGTCGCCACGCTCGACGCCGTGCAGCAGAAGTATGCGGCCAAGGGCAAGACCCTCACGGTGATCGGACTCGACGGTGCCAGCAGGGAGCGGCTCGACAAGCTCTCGGGCAGGCTCGGCGCCGGGCACTGAGCGCGGGTCGGTCCCGGGCGAATCCCCCCGGCCGGGCTTCCGAAAGCATCGATGGGCATCTATATTGATGGATGTCGATACGAGGCTTGGAGGCCGACATGTCCCGATCCGTGCACGACGCTCCTCTCCCCGAACTGCTCATGCCTCAGACGCAACTCCAGCGTGACGCCCGCGAGCTGGCCCGGCACTACGAGGGCGTGTTCAGTCCGCAGACCGTCGAGCGCGTGGTGTTCGAGTCCTATGCCGCGTTGCGTCGGACCGCGCGGGTCACCGCCCATCTGCCGTCGCTGTCCCGCCGCTTCGCGACCGACCGGCTCAAGGCTCTCGCGCAGGCGGAGGGGCGGGTCGCCAAGGACGTCCCCGAGGTGCTCTTCATCTGCGTCCAGAACTCGGGGCGCTCCCAGATGGCCGCGGCTCTCATGGCGGACCGGTCGGAGGGGCGGGTCCACGTCCGGTCCGCAGGCTCGCTCCCGGCGTCCGGGATCGACGAGAACTGCCGGGCGGCCATGGCCGAGGTCGGACTCGACCTGACCTCGGAATACCCCAAGCCGCTCACCGACGACGTGGTGGCGGCCGCCGACGTGGTGATCTCCATGGGGTGCGGGGACGCCTGCGCCGTCTATCCGGGCAAGCGGTACCTGGACTGGGATGTCTCGGACCCCGCAGGCCAGGATCTCGACCGCGTCCGCTCCATCCGTGACGACATCGACGCCCGGGTCCGCCAGGCCCTTCCGGAGATCGTCGGCATGACGCCCGCGACCGCCCCCGGTGCTCCGAGTTCGGGTGGTGCGACCAGGGAGGCGGCGTCGCCCTGAACGGTCCTCGGGCTGAACGGTCCTCAGGCTGAACAGTCCTCAGGCGAGGCGGAGACCTCGGACGTCGACGATGTCGCGGATCTGGGAGAACGCCTCCGGGACGATGCTGTAGTGCGCCATCCGGCCGCGTTGTTCGCGGGTGACGAGTCCCGCCTCGACCAGCTTCTTCATGTGATGACTCACGGTGGGCTGGGAGATCCCCAGCGGTTCGGTGAGGGTGCACACGCAGACGTCATCGCACTCCGCCGCCGCGATGTGCGAGAGCAGGCGGAGGCGCATGGGGTCGGCCAGGGCCTTGAACCGGGCCGCCGCGGCTTCGGCCTCGGCCTGGGTGAGCGGCCCGTTCGCGCCGGCGATGCAGCAGTATTCGGCGGATTCGGGCGAGGTCATGGTCCCAGGTTACTCGGACGACCGGGGCGGGGGAGGCCTGTGGATGTCCCCCCCTTGCCCATTCGAAAGTGTGTGCGTATACTAGAACACTAGTTCGATACAATGTGACGGCGACGTACGAGTGGGCGTACGGGTGGAGGTGAGGGCGTGGACGAGACGGCTGGTGGCGCGACAAGTGGGGTCGGTCGTTCTGGTCACCCGTCCCCGCTCGGGAGGTTGTCCGATTCCGCCCGCGACACCTGGGTGGCGGAGAATCGCGCCGCCGGGGCCCGCCTGGCCGCGTGTTACGAGATGTTCCGCGAGTGCGTGCGCCAGGACGAGGCCGGGGCGGGGGACGGCTCCCCGCCCGGGCATGCGGTGGTCGACCCGTTCGACGTGTGCACCGGCTACGTCGTGGCGTCGATGCCCATCTCCTCTGGCCGCGCCGCCGCCATGATCAGCCTCGCCGCGGACCTGACCGAGCGCTACCCGGCCGTCATGGAGGCGCTCTCGGCCGGTCGGATGGAACAGCGCGCAGCCGAGTTGTTGGCCCGTCAGATGGCCACGGTCGATCCGGCCGTCCTGTCACGGGTTCAGCAGGAGGTCGTGGAGGACTACCTCGCCGCCATCGAGGCCGGCGAGCGTCCGGGCGCCCGGTCGGTGCGCGACTCCGTCGACGCGATCATCGCCCGCTACGACGCCAACGGGATCCGCGAACGAAGAGACGCCGCCGCCCGCGGACGCGGAGTCCACATCCGCAAGGGCGCCGACGGCATGACCAACCTGTGGGCCACCCTGGCCTCCGACGAGGCCGCTGTGCTGGCAGAGGCCATCGACCAGCGCGCCGCAGAGTTCGCCAACCCCGCCCCGGACACCCCCGCGGAATCAGCGCAGGCCCGCGCCGACGCCGAGGGGGCGGACATGTCGAACTATCCGGTGCCCGAACGCCGCGCGGACGCCCTGCTGTCCCTGGTGTGCGGAGACCGGGGCCGCGCCCGTG
>NZ_JAALEC010000245.1:0-5713 GCF_014145205.1 Dietzia sp. DQ11-44 | reverse complement strand
GGACATCCCGCCGTCCGGTGACAGGCCGATACCCGGGTAGGCCGCGAGCAGGCGGGTGTCCGGGCCCCCGACGGAGAAGTCGGCGGCCAACGCGAGGGAGAGCCCGGCCCCCGCGGCCCAGCCGGCCACCGCGGCCACCACCGGCACAGGTGCCTCCTCCAGTTGCCTGACCACCACGTGCAACCGGTCGGCCAGCTCGCGGACGTGCTCCGAGCGGTCCTCGGCGGCGGCGAAGCCGGGCACGTTCCCACCCGCGCAGAAGTTCCTGCCCAGGCCCACGAGGAGGATCGCACCGGCGTCGATCTCGCCGGCGAGGAGCGCGGCCAGTGCGGTTCCGGCCTGGGTGACGGCGTCGGAGTCCAGCGAGTTCCCCCTGCCCTCGAGGGAGATGGGGATGGTGAGCACACCGTCCTCGAGGGTGACGAGGGGAGTGGCGTTCAGGGCAGTGGTCATCTGGGCTCCAGGGAGTGGTACGGGCCGTCTCGGCCTTTTCGACGGCTGTCGCAAGGTGAGGGTACTAGGCTTGGCCGCGCCGACCGACGGAGTCGGACCGTTGGGGTGGACGGACGCCGAGGAGGGGTGATGGCACAGGAGTCGACGAGTGTCGAGGAACGTCCGTCATCACTGGACGCCCACGGGCTTCTGGGGTGGGCGCGTCGGTGTGTGGAACATCTGGCGACCCACCGCGAGGAGATCAACGCCCTGAACGTCTTCCCGGTGCCGGACTCCGACACCGGGACCAATCTGCTCTACACGATGAGAGCCGCGGTCGACAGGGCCGAGGGCGAGGAGGCGTGGATCGCCGAGGGCGGGGGAAGTGCCGGCGCCCGCGAGATCGCCGTGGCGCTCGGTCACGGGGCCGTCCACGGTGCGCGGGGCAACTCCGGCGTCATCCTGTCCCAGGTTCTCCGGGCGGTCGGCGAGGCCGCGACCTTCACCGTCGTCGACGCCTCCACCTACCGTCGAGCGCTCCGGACGGCGGTGACCCTCGTCGACCATGCGCTCAGCGATCCGGTGGAGGGCACCATCGTGACCGTGTTGCGGGAGGCCGCCGGGGGCGCCGGTCGGTCGTCGGCGACCTCGCTCGTCGAGGTGGCACGGGCGGCCGCGGATGCCGGGGCGGAGGCCCTCGACCGCACGACGTCCCAGCTGCCCGCGCTGGCCCGGGCGGGGGTCGTGGACGCGGGCGGCAGAGGCCTGCTGGTGCTGCTGGACACCATGGTCGAGGTGCTCGGGGGACAGGCGCCGGAGCGACCGGACTACTTCGTCCCCGAGGACCCGTTCACCGAGCCGTCCGCGCAGTGTGACGGGACGGACGGTGGTGCCCCGGAGTCCTCCGCCGACACCCGGTACGAGGTCATGTACTCCCTGACCCATTCGGACGACGCGCGCGCCGACGAGCTCAGGTCCGCTCTCCGGACCCTGGGCGACAGCGTGGTGGTCGTGGGCGACGGTGGAACGGGGGACAACGCCCGCTGGGCGGTCCACGTCCACACCGACGACATCGGAACGGCGGTCGAGGTCGCGCTCTCGCTCGGCCGGGTCACCGAGATCCGTGTGACGGACATGTTGGACCCGGTGGGCGGGAGCCCGTCGACAGGGCACCGTCGACGGGATGGGTCCGGGGAGGGGGCGGACCGGACCGGACGCGAGCCCGAGCGGACGGTGGTGGCGATCGTCCCCGACGGGCCGCTCGCCGAGCTGTTCTCGGGCGCGGGGGCGCGAACGGTCGATCCGGACGAGGGCGGGGTGATCGACGCGGTGCTGGCACTGTCCGCGGACGAGTTGCTGGTGCTGCCCAACGGTGAGCTGTCCAGGGCGCAGATCGGAGCACTCGACGCCGCCCTGCGCGACGTCGACGGCAACGCCCTCATCCTCCCGACGGGGTCGGTCGTCCAGGGGTTGTCCGCGCTGGCCGTCCACGACCCCTCGACCACGTTGTCCCTGGACGGCTTCGGGATGGCGGACGCGGCCGCGGCCACCCGGCACGCGCACCTGGTGCGGGCCGAACACGACGCGCTCACCCTGGTGGGTCGCTGCGCCGCCGGGGACCTCCTCGGCATGGTCGGCCACGATGTCGCCCTCATCGAGACGGACCCGGTGGACGCGGTGTGCGCGCTCGCGGATCGGCTGCTCTCCTCGGGCGGCGAACTCGTGACCCTGCTGCTCGGCGCCGACTACGACGAGGCCGCGACGCAGGAGGCGCTGACCCGGATCCGCGACGGTCACCCCGACGTGGAGGTCGCCGGATACGCGGCCGGACCGGGCCGGGTGCTCGCGCACGTCGGGGTCGAATGACCGCGTTCGCCACCACGGACACGCCGCTGGAGGAGGTCCTCGACGCCGGACTGGCCGAGAGGATCACCACGGCCTTCGGCCACCGGACCGTCGGCGACCTGCTCCACACCCTGCCCCGTCGCTACCGGCAGCACGGGCAGCGCTACGACAGGCGCGAACTCGTCGACGGCGAGCGGGTGACGATCATCGGGACCGTCGCCACCGCCGCGACCCGTACCTACACCACCAAGCAGGGCCAGCCGCGGGAGATGCTCACGCTCACCGTGAAGGACGAGGACACCACGTTCAAGGTGGTCTACTTCGCCGGCCGCAGGATCAAGTTCATGCTCCCGGTGGGCACGGTGGCGATGTTCGACGGGACGGTGTCGCGGTTCCGCCAGTCCCTGGATCTCAAGCACCCCGAGTTCCTGGTCCTCCGATCGGTCGCCGGGCCCGGCGGCCAGCTCAAGGGCTCGGGTGACCTCGCCGCGCTCGCGCGACTCTCCGCGGAGATCGACGCCGAGGGCGGCCCGAGCCTGTTCGACCGCCCGCTCCTGCCCATCTACTCGGCCAAGGAGAGTGTGACGTCGTGGGACCTCCTCGGTGCGGTCGTCACCGCGATCCGCGCCCTGGTCCCCGTGGTGGACCCCCTCGACGACGCGGTCCGGCAGGCCGCGGGGTTGATGGGCCTCGACGAGGCGCTGCGCAAGGCCCACCTGCCCGGATGCGTCGAGGACGCGGACAGGGCCGGCCACCGCCTCCGGTTCGACGAGGCGATCGCACTGCAGCTGCTGCTGGGGGCCCGGCGCCGCTTCGTCGCCCGTGACCCGGCGCCGGCCAGCCCGGTGCGCGGGGACGGCGTCCGAGCCGCGATGGAGTCGCGGATGCCGTTCGAGCTCACCGCCGGGCAGCAGACCGTCCTCGAGGAGATCTCGGCGGACCTCACGCTCGACGAACCGATGAACCGTCTGCTCCAGGGTGAGGTCGGCTCCGGGAAGACGGTCGTCGGGCTGCTCGCGATGCTCCAGGTGGTCGATGCGGGGCGCCAGTGCGTGATGCTGGCGCCCACCGAGGTCCTGGCCACCCAACACCACCGCTCGTTGACGGCCATGCTCGGTGATCTGGGGGAGCGGGGCCGACTCGGCGCCGCGGACCAGGCCACCCGGGTCGTGCTGCTGACCGGGTCCATGTCCACGGCGGAGCGCCGGGCGGCCCTGCTCGACATCGTCACCGGGGAGGCCGGGATCGTCGTGGGGACGCACGCGCTCATCCAGGACTCCGTCGACTTCTTCGACCTGGGGCTGGTCGTGGTCGACGAACAACACCGCTTCGGGGTCCGTCAGCGTGACCGGCTCCGCGCCAAGGGGCGGGACGGGATGGTCCCGCACCTGCTGGTGATGACGGCGACGCCGATCCCCCGCACCATCGCGATGACGGTGTTCGGCGACCTGGAGGTCTCCGAGCTGGGTGAACTGCCCGGTGGACGCAGACCCATCTCGACCTCCGTCGTGCCGGCCAGGGACAGGCCGAGATGGGTGGAGCGCACCTGGGAGCGGGTGCGGGAGGAGGTCGGGGCTGGTCATCGCGCGTATGTCGTGTGTGCGCGGATCGACGCCGAGACCACCGACGCCCCGGACGGGGCCCCGAAGGCGGGGGACGACGACAAGGGCGGCGACAGGCCCCCGCTGGTCGCCGCCGTGGAGCTCCACCAGTACCTGTCCACCGGGCCTCTCGCGGGACTCCGCATCGGCTTGATGCACGGTCGGCTGCCCCCCGAGGCGAAGGACGCGACCATGACCGCGTTCGCGTCCGGTGATCTCGACGTCCTGGTGTCGACGACCGTGATCGAGGTCGGGGTGGACGTACCGGAGGCCACCGTGATGGTGGTGATGGACGCCGACCGGTTCGGGGTGAGCCAGCTCCACCAACTCCGTGGACGGGTGGGTCGGGGTGGCCTGCCCGGGCTCTGCCTGCTCGTGACCAACTCCCGCGAGGGGGGCAAGGCGATGGAACGGTTGAACGCCGTCGCGGCCACCACCGACGGGTTCCTGTTGGCGCAGCTCGACCTGGTCCAACGCCGCGAGGGTGACGTCCTCGGAGACGCTCAGTCGGGTGCACTTGCCTCGCTGCGGTTGTTGTCCGTCGTCGAGGACGGCGAGGTCATCGAGATCGCACGCCGCCACGCCGAGGAGATCCTCGACTCCGACCCCGGGCTCGACACCCACCCGGCTTTGGCCGAGCGGGTCCGCCGACTGTCCGGTTCGGACGAGTCGGACTACCTGTTCAAGTACTGACCACCACCATCTCGACCATCGGGGGAGTCATGACCCGCATCATCTCGGGCCGCCTGCGCGGGCGGTCGATCACCGTGCCGCCCTCGGGGACCCGGCCCACCACCGACCGCGTCCGCGAGGCCCTGTTCAGCGCGATCACCAGCCGGATGGATCTGGACGGAACCGCCGTGCTGGACCTGTTCGCGGGATCGGGCGCCCTCGGCTTGGAGGCGGTCTCCCGGGGCGCCGACGTGGTGTGGTTCGTGGAGGACAACCCCCGGGCGGTCGCGAGCATCCGCGCGAACACCGCGGGTGTGTCCTCGTCGTTCCCGGCGGTCCGCCCGACCGTGAAGCGGGCGGCGCTGCCCGCCGCCGTCGCCGGTCCGTGCCCCGTGGCCGGCGGGTTCGACCTCGTCCTCGCAGACCCGCCGTACGAGAAGTCCGGGGAGCTCGACGCCCCCGTCCTCGAGGCGTTGTCGGCGGGAGGCTGGCTGGCCGGGGACGCCCTCGTGGTGTGGGAGAGGTCCCGACGGGACCCGGCCGTGCGATGGCCCGACGGATACGAGGTGGAGTTCGAACGGACCTACGGGGAGACCGCCGTCGAGATCGCCCGGCCGGTTGATACGGTCGCCCGATGACCACCGTCGTGTGCCCAGGCTCGTTCGACCCGGTGACCCTCGGGCACCTCGACATCATCCGGAGGTCGGCCCAGCTGTTCGACGACGTGATCGTGTGCGTCGTGGCCAACCCCAACAAGCAGGGGACATTCACCATCGACGAGCGGAAGGCGCTCATCGAGGAGGTCTGCACCGACCTCCCCGGGGTCCGCGTCGACAGCTTCTACGGGTTGCTCGTCGACTACTGCCGCGAGAAGGGCGCCACGGCCGTGATCAAGGGCCTGCGCGACTCGACCGACTACGACTACGAACTGCCGATGGCCCACATGAACAGGTCGATCGCGGGGGTGGACACCGTGTTCCTGCCGACCCGGGCGGACCTGGCCTTCGTGTCCTCGTCGCTGTGCCGCGAGGTCACCCGTCTGGGCGGGGACGTCTCGCATCTCCTGCCGGATCCCGTCGCACGGGCCCTGAAGGACCGGCTGGGCTGACCGGGCCCCGGCGCGCCGGACCACCGGACACACCGCCGCCGCACCGGCACCGGGG
>NZ_JAALEC010000244.1:0-2674 GCF_014145205.1 Dietzia sp. DQ11-44 | reverse complement strand
GGTGCCGGCGACATCGTGGCCGAGCAGGCCCGCTGGTGGGCCGAGCGGGCCGCCGGAGCCCGGCGGGACGCCCTCGCGGTCACCTACCGGGAGATCGCGGAGGCGGCCTCCGAGGAGTTCGTCGGCCAGTACGCGGGCGACGTCGCCGTCGTCACCGGTGCCGGCAAGGGCTCCATCGCCGCCGCCGTCACCGGAAAGCTCCTGGCGGGAGGGGCCACCGTGGTGGCCACCACCTCGAACCTGGACCAGTCCAAGCTGGCCTTCTTCAAGGACCTCTACCGCTCCCACGCCCGCGGTGGCGCGGCGCTGTGGGTGCTGCCGGCCAACCTCACGTCGTACTCGGACGTCGACGCGCTGGTCGAGTGGGTCGGATCCGAGCACGCCGAGTCGGCCGGTGGCCAGACCACCGTCCTCAAGGCGCCGCTCACGCCGACGCTGCTCTTCCCGTTCGCCGCCCCGCGTGTCCAGGGTTCGATGGCCGACGCCGGCCCGCGGGCCGAGACCGAGATGCGCGTCCTGTTGTGGGGCGTGGAGAAGCTCGTCGCCGGGCTCGGCGCGATCGGCGCCGACACCGACGTCGACTCCCGTCTGCACGTGGTGCTGCCGGGCTCGCCCAACCGCGGGATCTTCGGTGGCGACGGCGCCTACGGCGAGGCCAAGGCCGCGCTCGACGCCATGATCGCCAAGTGGGGCTCGGAGAAGTCCTGGTCCGAGCGCGTGACGTTCGTCCACGCGATCATCGGCTGGGTCCGGGGCACCGGGCTGATGGGCCACAACGATCCGCTCGTCGACGCCGTGGAGGCCGCGGGCGTGTCCACCTGGTCCACCGCGGGGATCGCCGCCGAGCTGCTGGACTCGTGCACCCCGGACGTCCGTCGGTCCGCCGGCGAGGCGCCCCTCACCGTCGACCTCACCGGGGGTCTCGGCACCGCCGACCTGGACATGGCCGCGCTCGCCGCGGACCGTCCGGCCCCGGTGACCGAGGCCTCGACCGAGGACGCCGACGGGACCCTCGCGGCCCTGCCGTCGCTGCAGACCGTCACCGCCGACGAGCGCCCCGAGTGGGGCCAGGTCACCCAGGACCTCGAGGACATGGTCGTGATCGTGGGCTCCGGCGAGGTCGGGCCCTACGGCAGCGCCCGCACCCGCTTCGAGGTGGAGACCACCGGCGACCTCAGCGCCGCCGGCGTGGTCGAGCTGGCCTGGTCGACCGGGCTCATCACCTGGGAGGACTCGCCGCGCGCCGGCTGGACCGTCACCGGGTCCGGTGACCCGATCGACGAGGCGGACATCGCCGAGCGTTTCCACGACGAGGTGCTCGCCCGGGTGGGCGTGCGTACCTACGCCGACGATTCGCGCGCGGAGATGTTCGCGGGCGCCTCGCCGCAGCTGACCTCGGTGTTCCTGCCGGAGGACCTGTCCTTCGTCGTGGACGACGAGGGCCAGGCCCGCGCGTACCAGGAGGACGATCCGGAGAACACCGTCGTCACCCGCAGCGAGGACGGCGAGTGGACGGTCACCCGCAAGGCGGGCACCGAGATCCGCGTCCCCCGCCGCACCACGCTCACCCGCATCGTGGGTGGCCAGATCCCCACCGGCTTCGACCCGACCGCATGGGGAATCCCCGCCGACATGGTCTCCGGTATCGACCGGGTGGCGGCGTGGAACCTGGTGGCCACCGTGGACGCCTTCATCTCCTCGGGCTTCACCCCGGCGGAGCTGCTGGCCCACGTGCACCCGGCCGATGTCGCCAACACGCAGGGCACCGGCATGGGCGGCATGACGAGCATGCGCTCGCTCTACATCGACGGGATCCTGGGCCGCAGCCGCGCCAACGACACGCTGCAGGAGGCGCTGCCCAACGTGGTGGCCGCCCACGTCATGCAGTCCTACGTCGGCGGCTACGGCTCGATGGTCCACCCGGTGGCGGCCTGTGCCACCACCGCGGTGAGCGTCGAGGAGGGTTTCGACAAGATCCGCGCCGGTAAGGCCGAGTTCGTGGTGGCCGGCGGGTTCGACGACCTGTCCACCGAGGGCATCCAGGGCTTCGCCGACATGTCCGCCACCGCCGACTCCGCGGCGATGGCCGCCAAGGGGATCGACGAGCGCCACTACAGCCGGGCGAATGACCGGCGACGCGGCGGGTTCGTCGAGTCGCAGGGCGGCGGCACCATCCTGCTGGCCCGTGGCGACGTCGCGGCCCGCATGGGGCTGCCGGTCCACGGGGTGGTGGCCTGGGCGGGGTCGTACGCCGACGGTGCGCACACCTCGATCCCCGCTCCGGGGCTCGGCGCGCTCGGCGCGGGCCGTGGTGGAAAGCGGTCGCCGCTGGCCCGGGGTCTCGCAGAGCTCGGCCTGACCGCGGACGACCTGGCCGTGGTGAGCAAGCACGACACCTCGACCAAGGCCAACGACCCCAACGAGTCGGACCTGCACGAGCGGCTCGGGGCGGCGATCGGTCGCTCCGACGGCAACCCGTTGTTCGTCGTCTCGCAGAAGTCGCTCACCGGGCACGCCAAGGGTGGCGCGGCCGCGTTCCAGCTCATCGGGCTGACCCAGATGCTGCGTTCGGGGACACTGCCCCCCAACCGGGCCCTGGACTGCGTCGACGACGTCCTGGACCGGCACCGGCACCTGGTGTGGCTGCGCGAGACACTGCAGCTGGGCGGGGACC
>NZ_JAALEC010000243.1:0-4770 GCF_014145205.1 Dietzia sp. DQ11-44 | reverse complement strand
GGGCTGCCGACGGGTCCGGACGGCCCGCTGCCCGGCCCGGCGGAGCCGGAGCTGACCCAGCCCGCGGACTGCCCCGACGTGCAGATGATCGCCGTGCCGGGCACCTGGGAGAGCAGCCCCACCGACGACCCCTACGCGCCGTCGTTCCTGCCCAACGCGCTGCTCAAGACCATCACGGACCCGCTGGGGGAGCAGTACCCGGCCGAGCGCCTGGAGGTCTTCACGGTCCCGTACGTGGCACAGTTCCGGAACCCCCAGCGCCCCGACGAGATCACCTACGACCAGAGCCGGGCCGAGGGCACGGATCGCGCGCGCGCCGAGTTGGTCGCGGTCCACGACCGCTGCCCGTACACCTCCTACATCCTGCTCGGCTTCTCCCAGGGGGCGGTGATCGCCGGCGACCTCACCAGCGAGATCGGCACCGGCAACGGGCCGGTCCCGGCGGAGCTCGTCCGGGGTTCGGTCCTCATCGCCGACGGGCGGCGCCTGCCCGGTGAGGGCCAGTCCCCGGGGCTGTCGCCGGGGACCGGTCAGGGGATGGAGATCTCGCTCCAGCCGGTGACGGGCTTCACGCAGCTCATCGCGGGTGCCACCATGACCGGCCCGCGGCCCGGCGGCTTCGGGGCGCTCGACGACCGGACCGCCCAGATCTGCGACTCCCGGGACCTCATCTGCAACGCCCCGCTCAACGTGGTGGACGGGGCGGCCCGGTTCCAGGAGTTCGTCGCCAACAACGCCATCCACGCCATGTACGCGACCAACCCGGACGTCGTCATGGGGACCACGGTTCCGGAGTGGACCATCGGACACGTGCGGGAACTCGTCGACGCGGCACCGGAGATCGCCCACGACTGACCGCCCGACCGAGTACCGTGCATGGGCGCGACACGCCTGGCCGGGTCGAGGATTCGGAGTTCGGATGTGCGCAGGGGCACGCTGTAAGATCGACCAAGCTTGTCGCCCGGTATGTCCGAGGTCGGCGACGTCGACCATCCAGTCATCGGTTCGGAACGGAGCAACGTGGAGTTCGAGCAGTACCACGACGCCAGCGGGGCGATCGTCATCCCTGATCGCACCACCCTGGTCGACTTCGTCGAATCCAACGTCTCCGCAGCACGCCGGGACCCCGCGGCGGACGGGCTGATCTACCGCTACATCGACTACTCGTCGTCGCGGCAGGGTGAGGTCGCCGAACTGTCGTGGTCGGACTTCGGGGACCGGCTCTACGCCATCGCCGCACGGCTGCAGCAGGTGGCTGAGCGGGGAGACCGCGTGGCCATCCTCGCGCCCCAGGGACTCGACTACATCGTCTCGTTCTTCGCCGCCATCCACGCCGGTCTCACCGCCGTGCCGTTGTTCGATCCGGACGAGCCGGGTCATCACGACAGGCTCCACGCGGTCCTCGGGGACTGCACGCCGTCCGTCATCCTCACCTCCACCGAGTCGGCGGCGGGGGTCCGCAAGCTCTTCCGCGACCTGCCCGCCCGGGAGCGGCCCCGCACGGTCGCCGTCGACGCGATCCCCGCCGAGCTGGGCTCGGGCTGGACCCGGCCCGATCTGGGTGCGGACGACATCGCCTACCTGCAGTACACCTCCGGGTCGACCCGCGTCCCCGCCGGCGTGGAGATCACGCACCGCAACGTCGTCACCAACGTCATGCAGCTCTTCGACGGGCTGGGCCTGACCCGCGCCTCCCGCGGCGTGACCTGGCTGCCGCTGTTCCACGACATGGGTCTGCTCACCGTGATCCTGCCGGCGATGGGCGGCGCCACGATCACCGTCATGAGCCCCCGGGCCTTCGTGCAGCGTCCCGGGCGGTGGGTCACCCAGCTCGGGGCGATGTCCGACGGCGACGGGGTCTTCGCCGCCGCCCCCAACTTCGCGTTCGAACACGCGGCCCGTCGTGGCCTGCCCCGGGAGGGCGAGTCGCTCGACCTCTCCGGGGTCACCAGCATCATCAACGGGTCCGAGCCGGTCACCCCCGCCTCGATGCGCGCGTTCAACGAGGCGTTCGCCCCGTACGGGTTGGCGCCGACCGCCATCAAGCCCTCCTACGGCATGGCCGAGGCGACGCTCTTCGTCTCCTCGCCCCGCAAGGACGACGAGGCGATCGTCATCCACGTGGACCGGGAGGACCTCAACAAGGGCGTCATGACCGTCCTGGACCCCGACGCGGTGGAGGGCAACGAGGACGCCATCCCGCAGGTGGCGTGCGGGTACGTGGCCCCCAGCCAGTGGGCGGTGATCGTCGAGCCGGGTGTCGACGGGTCGACGGGCGAGCACGACGGCACCGGCCGGGAACTGCCCGAGGGCCGGGTCGGGGAGATCTGGCTCTACGGCACCAACGTCGGGCGGGCCTACTGGGGTCGGCCGGAGGAGTCCGAGGCCACGTTCGGCAACAGGCTCACGGAGCGGCTCCCGGAGCACTCGAGGACGGTGCGCGAGTTCGGCACCGTCCCCTCCGGCGCACGGTGGCTCCGCACGGGTGACTACGGCGCCTACGTGGACGGCCAGCTGTACATCACCGGTCGGGTCAAGGACCTCGTGATCGTCGCCGGACGCAATCACTACCCGCAGGATCTCGAGAACACCGCGCAGGACGCCTCCGCCTCGCTGCGCCCGGGCTTCGTCGCCGCGTTCTCCGTGCCGGCCAACCAGCTCCCGATCGACGCCCGTAACGGCGCCGTGATCCCCTCCGATGACTCCTCGGAGACCCTCGTGGTGGTGGGCGAGCGCGCCCCCGGTGCGGGGAAGGCGGATCCGGGACCCATCGCGGACGCGGTCCGCTCGGCGATCTCGGCGAGGCACGGGGTCACCGCGCAGGACGTGATCCTGGTCCCCGCCGGGTCCATCCCCCGAACCTCCAGCGGCAAGATCGCCCGCCGCGCCTGCAAGACCGCCTACGTCGACGGGACCCTGCGGGGAGGCCACCAGCAGACGGCCTTCCCCGACGAGCCGGCGGAGTAGTTTCCGGGCCGCTTCACGGCACCACCGGTGCGCGGCGGCGACGGGCGAGCACACCGGACGAGACCCGATGGAAAGGCGATCCCCACGATGGCACAGAGCGAGATGACGGTAGTAGAGCTCCGCGACTGGTTGCGGGGCTGGGTCTCCCGGGCCACCGGGCTCGACGTCGCCAAGGTGACCGACGACCGCTCCCTCGAGGAGTTCGGGCTGTCCTCCAGGGACGCGGTGACCCTCTCGGCGGATCTCGAGGACCTGCTCGGCCGTCCCCTGGACGCCACGGTGGCCTACCAGCACCCCACCATCGCCTCTCTCGCCGAGTACGTGGTCAACGGACCGGCCGAGATCGACGAGCCCGGCGACCTCCACACCTTCCGCCACCGTGGGGCGGGGATGGAGTTCGACGTCGCCGTGATCGGCTTCGCCACCCGTTTCCCGGGCGGCGCGGACTCGCCCGAGGCCACCTGGGAACTGCTGTCCGAGGGCCGGGACGCCACCAGCCCGCGTCCGGCGACCCGCTGGTCCGAGTGGGCGGGGGACTCCTACGTCCAGCAGGTCCTGGCCGAGGCCCCGGACCGGGGCGGGTGGCTCGACGACTCCGAGGTGCGGGACTTCGACGCCGAGTTCTTCGGCATGAGTCCCCGCGAGGCGGAGATGGTGGACCCGCAGCAGCGGCTCGCACTCGAGCTCACCTGGGAGGCCCTCGAGCACGCGCACCTGCCCGCGAGTGACCTCAAGGGCCACGAGGTGGGCGTGTTCATCGGTTCGTCGTCCAGCGACTACCAGGTGTTCCTCACCTCCGACTCCGCCGCCGCCTCCCCGTACGCGGTCACGGGCGCCTCCAACTCGATCATCTCCAACCGGGTGTCGTACACGTTCGACTTCCGTGGCCCCTCGATGACCCTGGACACCGCGTGCTCGACCTCCCTGGTCGCGATCCACGAGGCCGTCAACTCGCTGCGTCTGCACGAGTCCGACCTGGCCGTGGCCGGTGGCGTCAACATGATGCTGGCGCCCGCCGCCACCATGGGCTTCGCCAAGACCGGGGCCGCGCTCAGCCCCGACGGGCGCATCAAGGCCTTCTCCTCCGACGCCAACGGCATCTGCCGGGCGGAGGGCGGGGGACTGTTCATCCTGAAGCGCCTGTCCGAGGCCGAACGGGACGGGGACGTGGTCCTCGCCGTCATCAAGGGGTCCGCCGTCAACTCCGACGGACGTTCCAACGGGATGACCGCCCCCAACCCGGACGCCCAGGTGGCGGTGCTGCGCCAGGCGTACGCCGACGCGGGTGTGGACCCGAGGGACGTCGACTACATCGAGGCCCACGGCACGGGCACGATCCTCGGTGACCCCATCGAGGCCACCGCGATCGGACAGGTGCTCGGCCGCGGCCGCGACGCCGATCGACCCACGCTGCTGGGCTCGGCCAAGACCAACTTCGGGCACATGGAGTCGGCGGCCGGTGCCGCGGGCCTGGCCAAGATCATCCTGGGGATGGGGCACGACTCGCTCCCGCCCACCCTCAACTTCGCCGGCCCCAACCCGTACATCGACTTCGACGCCGCGCGGCTGAGCGTCGTCACGGAGAACCGGCCGTGGCCGCGCTACAGCGGCCGGGCGCTGGCCGGTGTCTCCGGATTCGGCTTCGGCGGGACCAACGCCCACGTCGTGGTGGCCGAGTACCAGCCCGCCCCGGTCCGGGCCGCTCAGCAGACCGATCCGCAGACGGTCGACTCGCAGACGGTCGACTCGCAGGCGACCGGCGCCGAGGACACCGTCGCGCGGACGGCCGACGCGGGGGACACC
>NZ_JAALEC010000242.1:0-1268 GCF_014145205.1 Dietzia sp. DQ11-44 | reverse complement strand
GGCCCCGCAGTCGCTCAGCCCGGCCCTGCAGTCGCTCAGCCCGGCCCTGCAGTTGCGGCAACGGTCTCCACACCCCGCGCCCCCTCCACAGCCGGGACGGATCACGCGGTCCGACGCCGCAGAAGCCGGGCCGGCGGGGCCGATACTGCGTGTCCATGAGCACAGACCGACCTCGCCCACCCGTCATCACCTCGTCCGAACTACTCGCCCGGGGTTACAGCCGCCGAGCGCGGGAGCACGCAGAGCGCACCGGACAGCTCTACCGTCTCCGTCACGGTGTCTACGTGCCCGCCGCCGACCTGCCCACCGGTCCCGACGAGGCCGAAGCCATCCTCGAGATGCGCTCGCGCGCCTCTGCGAGGTTCATCAGCCCCGGCACGGTGATGTCGCATACTTCCGCGCTCGTGCTGCACGGTCTGCCCGCCCAGGATCTGGACACCCGGCGGGTCACCACGACCAGGCACCGGCCGGGCAGCGGGAGCAGGCGGGGCGAGAGCGCGATCTGCCACAGTCTGGATCTCGGTGACGCCGTGACGGAACTCGATGGCATCCCGGTCACGACTCCGGCGCGGACGATCGTCGACGTGGCGCGGACGAGCCCGTTCACCGGTGCTGTCTGCGCTGCCGACCAGGCCCTGCGTCACTCTCTGTGCACCAGGGCCGAACTGGCGGCCGAACTCGACGCCGCCGCCGGGAGAGTCGGCATCGCGCGGGCCCGCGCGGTGGTGGCATTCGCGGACCCGGGTGCCCACTCGGTGCTCGAGTCACTGAGCCGGGTCGCCATCACCCGCGCTGGCCTCCCCATGCCCCGGCTCCAGCACGAGTTCGTCCTCCCGGACGGGTCGCGGACCTTCGTCGACATGTACTGGAAGGAATGGGGACTCGTCGGTGAGGCGGACGGGTCGGGGAAGTACGGGATCGACGACGGCGAGGCGGGCGTCCGCCGGAAGCTACGCAATGAGAAGAATCGCCAGAACGAGATCGAAGCGCTGGGCAACATCTTCAGGAGATGGCAATGGGAGGACTACCGGCGTGGCCGGATCGTGCCCCTCATCCGCGAGGCGATGAGACTTCAGGAGTCACTCGGCCGGGGGCCGCGCCGCGTGGCCTGAGGGCGGTTGCGGAATGCCTACCGTCGCCCACTCGGGAAGGATCGCCGGCCACGACACTCGCCAGTCCGTGCAGCCGCTGATGCGCCTGGCGTCTCGCGCACGCGTCTGGCGTCTTGCTCGCGCGCGTGTCCACCTCCTCCGCAGCCGCCCGCCGCG
>NZ_JAALEC010000241.1:0-4065 GCF_014145205.1 Dietzia sp. DQ11-44 | reverse complement strand
CGGCGAGGGGCAACGGCGGGCCCTCGATCGACAGCGCCTCGATCACGGAGAGCACACGGTGGGTGGGTTCGTGTCGCATATCCGACAGCTTATGTCGACATGCGGACGATCTGCCCGGGATTGCCGTCTCCGAGATGTAAATCGGGCCGCTCGGGGAGCACGATGGTCTCCGAGCCGGACCGCAGACAGACCTGTCTGCGGTCTGCTGTCCGGTCACGCCGGACGAGCCCACGACATTGGAGGTCGCATGACAGCGAGGACGGCGGTGACGCTCTCGCACCTCGACGCACTCGAGGCCGAGTCCGTCCACATCTTCCGCGAGGTAGCCGCGCAGTTCGAACGCCCGGGGATGCTGTTCTCCGGCGGCAAGGACTCCGTGGTGATGTTCCACCTGGCGCGCAAGGCGTTCTGGCCCGCGCCCATGCCGTTCCCGCTCATGCACGTCGACACCGGTCACAACTTCGACGAGGTCATCGAGTACCGGGACCGGGTGGTCGAGGAGACCGGGGTCCAGCTGCTCGTGTCGTACGTCCAGGACGACATCGACGCCGGCCGCGTGGTCGAGGAGACGGGCGTCGGCACCAGCCGTAACCGACTCCAGACCGCCGCCCTGCTGCGCGGCATCCAGGAGAACCGCTTCGACGCCGTGTTCGGCGGCGCCCGCCGCGACGAGGAGAAGGCCCGCGCCAAGGAGCGCGTCTTCTCCTTCCGTGACGCGTTCGGCGCCTGGGACCCGCGCGCACAGCGCCCCGAGCTGTGGAAGCTGTACAACGGCAACCACCGCAAGGGCGAGCACATCCGGGTGTTCCCGCTGTCCAACTGGACCGAGCTGGACATCTGGCAGTACATCGAGCGGGAGGACATCGACCTGCCGCCGATCTACTACGCGCACCAGCGCGAGGTGATCGAGCGCGACGGGATGCTCCTGGCCAAGACGCGGTTCCTCGAGACCCTCCCGGGCGAGGAGGCGCGCACCGAGCTCGTCCGTTTCCGCACCGTCGGCGACGCCACCTGCACCGGGTGTGTGGAGTCCGACGCCGCCGACAACGCCGCCGTCGTGGCCGAGGTCGCGGGGACCCGCGTCACCGAGCGCGGCGCCACCCGTGCCGACGACCGGATCTCCGAGGCCGGCATGGAAGACCGCAAGAAGGAAGGCTACTTCTGATGAGCTCCGCCACCACGGCATCGTCCGCGACCAGCGGGCCGACGCTCGCCACCGCCTCGACTCTCACCCCGGAGCAGTTGAGCACCATGTCCGAGCACGCCCAGCTGCTGCGCATCGCCACCGCGGGGTCGGTCGACGACGGCAAGTCGACCCTCATCGGGCGTCTGCTCTACGACTCCAAGGGGATATTCGAGGACCAGCTCGCCTCGATCGAGGCCACCTCGGCCAAGCGCGGTGACGAGTACACCGACCTCGCGCTGCTCACCGACGGGCTGCGCTCCGAGCGCGAGCAGGGCATCACGATCGACGTGGCCTACCGCTACTTCTCGAGCCCGCGCCGCAAGTTCATCATCGCCGACACCCCGGGCCACGTGCAGTACACGCGCAACATGGTCACGGGCGCCTCGACGGCCGACGTGGCGATCATCCTGGTCGACGCCCGCAAGGGGGTGCTGGAGCAGACGCGCCGGCACGCGTTCCTCTCCGCGCTGCTGGGCATCCCGCGCCTGGTCGTGGCCGTCAACAAGATGGACCTGGTCGACTACGACGAGGCCACCTACGAGGCCATCCGCTCCGAGTTCACCGACTTCGCCGCCAAGCTCGAGGTCCACGACGTGACGTTCGTGCCGCTGTCCGCGCTCAAGGGCGACAACGTGGTCGACCGCACCGATTCGATGCCCTGGTACACGGGGCCGGCCCTGCTCGACCATCTCGAGAACGTGCACATCGCCTCGGACCGCAACCTGACCGACGTCCGGTTCCCGGTGCAGTACGTGATCCGCCCCCAGCGCGCCGACGGCCTGGACCACCGGTCCTTCGCCGGCACGGTCGCCGGGGGCATCATGAAGGTCGACGACGAGGTGGTGGTCATGCCGTCCGGTCGGCAGTCCACCATCAAGGCCATCTGGGGCCCGGGCGGCGCGGAACTGGACGAGGCGGCGGCACCGGCCGCGGTGACCATCGCACTCAACGACGAGATCGACATCGTCCGCGGTGAGATGATCGCCCGACCCGGCAACCGCCCGCACCAGGGCACGGAGCTGGAGGCCATGGTCTGCTGGTTCGCCGACGACTCCACGCTCACGCCCAACAAGCGGTACGTCGTCAAGCACACCACCCGCGACACCAAGGCGATCGTCACGGGCCTGGAGTACCGGCTCGACATCAACACCCTGCACCGCGACCCCGACTCCACCGAGCTGGGGCTCAACGAGATCGGCCGCATCGGCCTGCGCACGCAGACCCCGCTGATGTACGACCCGTACCGCCGTAACCGCGACACCGGCGCGTTCATCCTCGTGGACGAGCTCACCGGCAACACCGTGGGCGCGGGCATGATCATCGGCCCCGCCACCACCGGTTCCAACGTGGTGTGGCACGCCGGCGCCGTCCAGCGCGGAGACCGCGGGCAGGGTCGCACGCTGTGGCTCACGGGCCTGTCGGGCTCGGGCAAGTCCACGGTCGCCTCCGAGGTGGAGCGGCTGCTCATCGAGTCCGGGCACCCCGCCTACATCCTCGACGGCGACAATCTGCGGCACGGCCTCAACGCCGACCTCGGGTTCTCGGCCTCCGACCGGGCGGAGAACATCCGCCGCACCGCGGAGGTGGCGGCGCTGTTCGCCGACGCCGGCGTCGTCGTCATCTGTTCCCTCATCTCCCCGATGCGCGCCGACCGCGACAAGGCACGCAGCGTCCACGCCGCGGCCGACCTGCCCTTCACCGAGGTGTTCGTGGACACCCCGTTGGCCGAGTGCGAAGCACGTGACCCCAAGGGGCTCTACGCCAAGGCGCGGGCGGGAGAGATCCCCGAGTTCACCGGCGTGTCCGCGCCATACGAGCCGCCGCTGACCCCCGACCTGCACATCCGGCCGGAGGACGGCACCGCGGAAGAGGTGGCTCAGCGGATCGTCAGCTCGATCCTCGGGGTCTGACCCGGTGCCGGAGGCGCTCTGGACCTACGACTCGCTGGGTCTGCTGGTCGTCAGCGCGGTGATCGGCGTGGTCATAGGTCTGACGGGGATGGGCGGCGGGGCGTTGATGACGCCCGCGCTCATCCTCGTGGGGATCCCGCCCACCGCCGCCGTGGCCAACGATCTGGTGGTCAACGCGGTGAACAAGGTCATCGGGGCCGGCGTGCACTGGAAGCACGGCAAACCCAACCTGAAGATCGCGTTCTGGCTGATCCTGGGTTCGGTCCCGACGGCGTATCTGGGGGCCTGGCTGGTGCACGCGGTGGGAGCCGACGACGTCCAGGGGCTGCTGAAGAAGGCCATCGGCGGCACGCTCATCGTGGCGTCCTCCGCCTATTTCCTGCGCGCCTTCTTCGAGATGGCCGGCAAGATCCGTACGGGCAGCGACCCCAACCCGCCCGTCAAGCCGCTGATCACCCTGCTGGTCGGAGTCATCGGCGGGCTGATGGTGGGCATCACCTCGGTGGGTTCCGGCACGGTCATCATGATGTGCATCATGCTGCTGTACCCGACCCTGGCCGCGCTGCGGCTGGTGGGCACCGACCTCGTGCAGGCGGTCCCGCTGGTGATCGCGGCGGCGATCGGCCACGTGATGGTGACCGGCGTCGACTGGAACCTTCTGGTGCCCCTGCTGATCGGCGGGGCGATCGGGACGTACGTCGGGTCGAAGTTCGCCGGACGGGTGCCGCAGGGACTGATCCGGCGGGGCATCACCATCGTGTTGGCGGTCACCGCCTCGGCGATGCTCGGGGCCTCGCCTGCACTGATCGGCGCCATCGCGCTGGTGCTGGTGACGGTCGGGCCGCTGGTGTGGCGGGCGCTGGTGCGCAGGTATTCGGTGCACCTCGACGAGCCGCCCGCGCGCTCCCGGGCCCGCGTCTGACGACGCGCTCGCGGGCCCGCGTCTGACGGGTTCCCGGCCCACGCCGG
>NZ_JAALEC010000240.1:0-3270 GCF_014145205.1 Dietzia sp. DQ11-44 | reverse complement strand
CCGGCGTCGCGCTGCCGGGAAGCACGCCGTCGAGAAGAGCGTCCCGTGCATTCTCACTCGGCCGATGGGTGCGGAACGCTCTTCTCGATGCGGGGCGGGTGCTGGTGGCCCGCGCCCCGCGTCCGCGCCCCGCGTCCGCGGGGCAGCCCGGGTCAGCCCAGGTCAGCCGCGGGTCAGCCGATCGTCAGTTGGCCGTTCGCCTCGGTCACCGGGACCACGTCGAGCGGCCGAGGGGCCGGCGCGAGGGTGTTGCTGCCGTCGGTCGCGTCGTACTCGGCGCCGTGGAGCGGACACCGAAGGTGCAGGTCGCGGACCACCTGGACGGTCCCACCCTGATGGGTGCAGCGGGCCGAGTACGCGACGAACTCACCCTCGGTGGGCTGCGCGACGATGACCGTCGCGTCCCCCGACTTGACCTGCTTGGCGGTCCCGACGGGCACGTCCGCGGCGGGGATCGAGGTGGCCTGCACCTCGGTCGTCTGCTGCACGGTGGACGGCGGCTCCGCCGGCTCGGTCATCCCGCACGCCGAGGCGATCCCCGGCAGCAGGATGATCCCGGGCAGGGCGGCCAGGACGGTGCGGCGCTGCGTGCACGGTCCGACGGAGACGGATGCGGCGGCGGGGTGCTCGGTCATGTGGTCCATCGTATCGGGCGGCGACGGCGGACCTAGGCTGACGACATGACCGTCCGCCGTCTCGAGCCCCACGCCACCACGATCTTCGCCGAGGTCACCCAACTCGCCGTGCGGTTCGAGGCCGTCAACCTGGGGCAGGGCTTCCCCGACACCGACGGCCCCGCGTCGATGATCGACGCCGCCGTGCGTGCCATGCGCGAGGGCCACAACCAGTACCCACCCGGGACGGGGGTGCCCGAGCTCCGGCACGCGATCGTCGCCCACGAGACCGGCCACACGGGTCTGGTCCACGACCCGGACACAGAGGTCCTGGTCACCGTCGGCGCCACGGAGGCGATCGCCGGTGCGGTGCTGGGCCTGGTGGAGCCCGACGACGAGGTGGTGGTGATCGAGCCGTACTACGACTCCTACGCCGCCACCGTGGCGATGGCCGGGGCCACCAGGCGCGCGGCGAGGATGGTCCGCTCGGGCGATCGTTTCCGGCTCGACCTGGACTCACTGCGGGCGGCGTTCTCCCCGCGGACGCGGGCAGTGCTGGTCAACTCGCCGCACAACCCCACCGGAGCGGTGCTGCCGCGGGAGGACCTCGAGCAGATCGCGGCGTTGTGCCACGAGTTCGACGCGATCGCGATCTCGGACGAGGTCTACGAACACCTGACCTACGACTACAACGAGCACGTCTCGATCGCCACCCTGCCGGGGATGGCCGAGCGCACCCTGCGGATCTCGAGCGCCGGCAAGATGCTCAACTGCACCGGCTGGAAGATCGGATGGGTGACCGGGCCGGCCGGGCTGATCGCGGGCGTCCGGGCCGCCAAGCAGTACATGAGTTACACCGCCGGCACACCGCTGCAGCTCGCCGTCGCGCACGCCCTGCGTCACGAGGACGCGTGGATCCGGGCGCTACGGGCGCAGATGCAGGACCGGCGGGACCAGCTGGTGGACATCCTCACGGGCGTCGGGCTGGACCTCGCCGCCACCCAGGGGACCTACTTCCTCACGGCGGATCCGCGACCGCTCGGCGTCACCGACGCCGCGTCCTGGTGCCTGGAGCTGCCCGGACGGATCGGCGTGGCGGCGGTGCCGTTCGCGCCGTTCACCGACACGTACTCCGACGAGTGGTCGCACCTGGTGCGGTTCGCGTTCTGCAAACGGCCCGAGGTCCTCGACGAGGCCGGCCGCCGGCTCCGCGCGCTCGCCGACCGGTAAGAAACGGAGCGCGCTCCGGACCGACTCGCGCGAGCGTCTCGCAGGCCCTACGGTGGTTGCCTGGCGCGCCGGGCGGCGCGCCCGTGCGTCGACGAGGAGTACCCGAGTGTCCCACTACCGCAGCAACCCGCGTGACCTGGAGTTCGTCCTGTTCGAGGTGTTGGGGCTCGACGAGATCCTCGATCGGGACGACACGGAGCTCGACGGCGAGACGGTGCGCACCATGCTGCGGGAGGCCGCCGCCCTGGCGGAGGGGCCCGTGGCGGCCTCGTTCTCCGCCGCCGACCGGAACCCGCCGACGTTCGACCCCGAGACCCACGAGGTCACGCTCCCGCCGGAGTACGTGGCCTCGGTCCGCGCCTGGCAGGACGGTGGGTGGGGTCTGGTCGGAGTGGATCCCGCGGTCGGCGGCGTCGCGGCGCCGCGCATGGTCACGTGGGCGATCACGGAGTTCCTCCTGGGGGCCAACCCGTCGATCTTCATGTACCTGTCCGGACCGCTGTTCGCCGAGATCATGCACACCATCGGCAATGAGCAGCAGCAGAAATGGGCCGCCCGGATCATCGACCGCAACCACGGTTCGTCCATGATGCTCACCGAGGCCGAGGTGGGCTCGGACGTGGGCGCCGTTCGCGCCAAGGCGATCGAGCAGCCCGACGGCACCTGGCACATCGAGGGCGCCAAGCGGTTCATCACCGGCGCCGACTCCGGCGACCTGTTCGAGAACATCTGGCACCAGGTGCTCGCCCGGCCCGAGGGCGCGGGCCCCGGAACCAAGGGCCTGAGCTACTTCCTGGTCCCCAAGTACCTGCCGGACCCCGAGACCGCGGCGCCCGGTGAGCGCAACGGCGTGTACGTGACCGGGATCGAGAAGAAGATGGGGCTCACCGCCTCCGCGACGTGCGAGGTGGCGTTCGGCGCACACGGCCGGCCCGCCGTCGGCTTCCTCGCCGGGGACTCCCACCTGGGAATCAAGCAGATGTTCAAGACCATCGAGGCCGCTCGGATGATGGTGGGGACCAAGGCGATCTCCACCCTGTCCACGGGCTACCTCAACGCGCTGGAGTTCGCCCGGGAGCGCGTGCAGGGCAACGACATGGCCGACGCCGGGAAGCCCGACGCCGGGAAGGTCACCGTCATCCACCACCCCGACGTGCGCCGGTCGCTGCTCACCCAGAAGGCGTACGCGGAGGGACTGCGCGCGGTGTACCTCTATGCGGCCGCCCACCAGGACATCGTGGCCGCGGAGGTCGTCTCGGGCGCCGGCCCGGAACTGGCGCACACCGTCAACGACCTGCTGCTCCCGATCGTCAAGGGCGTGGGGTCCGAGCGCTCCTACCAGTGCCTGGCGGAGTCGCTGCAGTGCTTCGGCGGCTCGGGATATCTGAAGGACTACCCCCTCGAGCAGTACATCCGCGACGCCAAG
>NZ_JAALEC010000239.1:0-10645 GCF_014145205.1 Dietzia sp. DQ11-44 | reverse complement strand
CCGAACGGCCCGGGAGCGCGGGTCTGGCGACCGAACTCGTCGCGGACGGCGCGGATCCACTCGAGGTCCCGGCGGGGGAGGACCTGCCGGTGGCCCGCTGCCGGAACACGGGCGGGGACCGGGCGGTGGAGGCCGGCGCCGACCTGGTCGTCTTCCTGGACGTCGACTGCATGCCGGGCCCGGACCTGGGGTCCCGGTACGCCGAGCTCCCGTCTGATGCGGTGGGGGTGGGCCCGGTCACCTACCTGTCCGAATCCGCGGGGGCACCGGACCCCGCAGATCTGGCGGGCCTCACCGACCCGCACGCCGCGCGGCCGTTCCCGGAGCACGGCGTCCGGCGGCTCGAGGCGGACGAGTTCGGGATGTTCTGGTCGCTGTCCTTCGCCCTGCACGCCGACCTCTGGACACGGCTCCGCACGGACTTCGGCGGGTTCGACGAGCAGTACACGGGCTACGGCGCGGAGGACACCGACTTCGGGCGCCGGCTGTTGTACCGGCGGGTCCCGGTGGTGCTGGTGGCAGGCGCCCACGCCTACCACCGGTGGCATCCCGTGTCGTCTCCGCCGGTGGAGCACCTGGCGGACCTGCTGCGCAACGGTGCCCACTACGCCGAGCGGTGGGGTGAGTGGCCGGCCCCGGGGTGGTTCGAGGAGTTCGAGCGGATGGGCCTGGTCCGCCGTCGCGGCGACGGCTGGGAGGCGGTGCCCGCAGATCGGCACGCTGAGGACCACCGCCCCGGAATCGAGGGCTGACCCCGACGGGAAGAGCGTTCGGACCGCATCGCCCGAGAGGGGGGTGTGCGGAACGCCCTTTTCGATGGGGGCCGGGCGGGCGGCGGGCCGGCCGAGGCGGCGGGGCCGGGCGGGGCCTCAGCCCAGGAACGCCTTGTCGGACAGCGTCGCGCCCTTGATGTTGGCGAACTCCTTGAGCAGGTCCTGCACGGTGAGCGACGCCTTCTTCTGGTCGTCGGCCTCGTAGACGATCCGGCCCTCGTGCATCATGATCAGCCGGTTGCCCAGCCGGATGGCCTGCTCCATGTTGTGCGTGACCATGAGCGTGGTGAGCCCGCCCTCGCGGACGATCCGTTCGGTGATCGTGGTGACCAGCTCGGCCCGCTGCGGGTCCAGGGCCGCGGTGTGTTCGTCGAGCAGCATGATCCGCGGTTGGGTGAACCCGGCCATGAGGAGCGAGAGCGCCTGTCGCTGGCCTCCCGAGAGCAACCCGACCTTGGCGGTGAGCCGGTCCTCGAGACCCAGCTCGAGCATGGCGAGCTGGTCGGCGAACTGCGCGCGGCGCTTCTTGTTCAGGCTGGGGCCGAGTCCCCGTCGCCTGCCCCGCAGGACCGCGAGCGACAGGTTCTCCTCGATGGTGAGGGTGGGCGCGGTCCCGGCCAGTGGGTCCTGGAAGACGCGGCCCACGTACTTCGCGCGCTTGTGGTCGGGCAACCGGGTGACGTCCTTGCCGTCGATCTGAATGCTGCCGCCGTCGGCGATCAACCGGCCGGACACGGCGTTGAGCAGGGTCGACTTGCCGGCGCCGTTGGAGCCGATCACGGTGACGAAGTCGCCCTCGGCCATCGTGAGGCTGAGACCGTGGAGTGCGCGGCGCTCGTTGACGGTGCCCGGGAAGAAGGTCTTGGACACATCGGTGACTGTCAGCATCGTCAGGTCTCCTTGGCGCCGGTCGCGGCGGTGTCGGCGGACTCGGGCCCGGCGTCGACGGCGGTCCCGGTGCCCGCCACCGCGCGCTCGTTCGCGGCGACCGCGGTCGTGGGCTTGCGCCCGAATCGTCCGCCCACGGCCTTCCACTTGGGCGCGAGAAGCGCTATCACCACGAGCACGGCCGTGACCGCCCTCATGTCGTTCGGGTTGAGCCCCACCTCGAGCGCGATGGCGATGATGAGCTGGTACAGGACCGCGCCCACGATCACGGCGTACACCGCGAGCCACAGCCTGCGCTGGCCGAGGATCGCCTGGCCGAGGATGACCGAGGCCAGGCCCACGAGGATCAGGCCGATGCCCATCGAGATGTCGGCGAAGCCCCGATACTGCGCCAACAGCGCGCCGCACATGCCCACGAGGCCGTTGGACAGGGCGAGGGTGAGGGTCTTGGTGAAGTCGGTGGAGACACCGAACGAGGAGATCATCGGGCCGTTGTCGCCCGTGGCGCGGATCGATAGTCCCAGGTTCGTGGTGAGGAACCAGACGACGACGAGGCCGAGCAGTCCCACGGCCACCGCGAGGATGGCGACGCCGCCCCAGGTGCCGAGGATGCCGGCTTCGCGAAGCGGGGTGAACGCGTGGTCCTGTCGCAGCAGCGGCGCGTTCGCGCTTCCCATGATCCGCAGGTTGACCGACCACAGCCCGATCATGGTGAGGATCCCGGCCAGGAGGCCGTCGATCTTGCCCTTGGTGTGCAGCAGGCCGGTGATGATCCCGGCCAGGAACCCGGTGACGAAACCCGCGAGGGTCGCGAGCACCGGGTTCCAGCCTGCGAGAATTCCCGTCGCCGCGGTGGCGGCACCGGTGGTGAAGCTGCCGTCGACGGTGAGGTCGGGGAAGTTGAGCACGCGGAAGGTCAGGAAGACCCCCAGCGCCATGACCCCGTAGATGAGGCCTACCTCGACGGCGCCGATCACTTCTTCTCAGCCTCGGCGAGGATGTCCTCCGGGATGGTGACGCCCTGGCGCTCCGCGGCGTCCTCGTTGACCACGTAGGTGAACTCGGCGGCGGTCTCCACGGGCATCGTGGCCGGGTCCTCGCCGTCGCGCAGGATGCGCAGCGCCATCTCGCCCGTCTGGCGGCCCAACTCGGTGTAATCGATTCCCAGCGTGGCGACGGCGCCGCCCTCGACGGTGCCCTCCTCCGCGGCGATCACGGGGATCTGCTTGCTCTCGGCCACCTGGACGAGAGCCGCGATACCGGAGACGACCATGTTGTCGGTCGGTACGTAGATCGCGTCGACGTCGCCGAGCGCCTCGACGGCCTGCTGGATCTCGTTGACCGAGGTGACGGTCTGGGTGACGATCTCCAGGTCGAGCGGGCCGGCGGCCTCCTCGGCCTGGTCCACCTGGACCTGCGAGTTGACCTCGCCCGAGGCGTAGACGATGCCGACGCGCTCGGCGTCGGGGACGATCTCCTTGAGCAGCTCGAGCTGCTCGTCGATCGGCGCGGCGTCCGAGGTGCCGGTGACGTTGGCGCCCGGCTCCTCCATCGAGTCGACGAGCTCGGCCGAGACAGGGTCGGTGACCGCGGTGAACAGCAGTGGGATGTTGATGATGTTCTGGGCCATCGCCTGGGCGGCCGGGGTCGCCACCGCCAGCGCGAGGTCCAGGTCGTCGGCGGCGAACTGCTGCGCGATGGTCAGCGCGGTGGCCTGCTCACCGTTGGCGTTCTGCTCGTTGAACTCCACCTCGACACCGGCGTCGGCGAAGGCCTCCTTGAAGCCCGCGGTGGCCGCGTCGAGAGCGGGGTGCTGGACGAGCTGGTTGATGCCGATCGTGTAGGACTCGCCGCCGCCACCGGCGGCGTCATCGTCGGAGCCGCCGGTGCAGCCTGCGAGGACGAGTGCCGAGGTGGCCACCAGTCCGGTGAAGAGCGTCGCGCGTGAGAATGCCATGTGCCATGCCTTGTCTACGGTCACGGGTGAGCGTGAGGGGCCGGATGCGTTAACAGTGCTGGCACATGAGGGTACCGGGTCACACCGACCGCGTAACCCGGGACTCACCTCACGGGTTGCTGATCCGGCTCCGATTCCGCCAACTCGCGTTTCCAGGTGCGGAAACCCTCCTCAGTGCGGCCCCGGCGCCAGTATCCCGAGATCGAGGCCCGCCGGGCCGGGACGCCGCGTCCGGAGCGCAGCAGGGGGCGCAGGTGCTTCATCACGGTCTCGGCCTCGCCGTGCACGAACACCTGCACGTCGCCGTCCGGCCACGGCATCTCGCGGAGGGCGACGACCAGCGGCGCGTCGCCGTCGATCCGTCCGGGGCCGGCGTGGGTGGAGGGGGTCCCGCGGTGCAGCCAGGTGATCCGCACCCCCTCCGGAGCGGTGAGCGACACCTCGTCGTCGTCGTCTCCCACCTCCAGGAACACCGCTCCCACCGAGTCCTCGGGCAGGGCCTCCAGCGCGGCGGAGATCGCGGGGACCGCGGTCTCGTCCCCGGCGAGGAGGTGGAAGTCCGCCTCGGGGTCGGGACGGTACCCGCCGCCCGGCCCCCGGACGGTGACGTCGGTCCCGGGCGCGACCGTCCGGGCCCACGGCCCCGCCACGCCCGCGTCTCCGTGCACGACGAAGTCGATCCAGATCTCGCGGGCCGGGAGGTCGACGCGACGCACGGTGTAGGTCCGCACCACGGGGCCGTCCTCGGAGGGCAGTTCGAGCTTGACGTAGCTGTCGGTCTCCGCGCGCGGGGCGAAGGCGTCGAACCCCGCGCCGCCGAGGACGACCCGGACCATGTGGGCGCTCACCGTCTCGGTGCGCAGCACGGTGAGGGTGGTCGGGGTGGGGCTCTTGCGCTCATCTGCCACGGGGGCCTCCTTAAGTTAGGCAACCCTATCTTGCCAGTCGGCGCGTCCCGACCGCGCGGTCGTCCAAAGGGTTCCCCCCTTCCGTGTTGCAATGTAAGATATATGTGATCGTTCAGCTCCGCGTCACGAGGCCCGCGCGGCGATCGGAGTGGCGGATCTCAGCGGGCAGCGGTCCTTGGCGGCGAGGAGGCAGGTCGCCGCGGCAGTGCCCAGGACGGCCACAGTGCCGAGGATGATCGGTGCGGCGGGGAAGGGTAGTTCCTGGGACAGGACGAAGGCGCCCATGAGTAGGACGAAGTAGCCGAAGCCCTTTCTCAGGGCCTTCTCCGGGACGACGGAGGTGAGGCGGATGCCGACGAAGGAGCCGGCGATCGCGGCGGCGGTGACGGCGGCGACCAGTGGCCAGTCCAGGCTGACCGAGGTGAGGTAGCCGCCGAGTCCGGCGAAGGATTTCATGGCGATGACCAGCAGGGAGGTGCCCACCGCGGCGGTCATCGGTAGGCCCGCCAGGAGCACGAGGGCCGGGACGACGAGGAAGCCGCCGCCGGCGCCGACCAGTCCGGTCGCGGCGCCCACGACGAGGCCGTCGAGCAGGATCCGCCACAGTGGGTGGTGGTGGTCGTTGCTCTGCCCGTCGCGGTCCTTGCGGCCGCGGATCATCGCCCCGGCGGTGGCGATCATCATGATCGCGAAGGCGACCATCAGGACGGTGCCGGGGATGTAGCCGCCGGCCATTCCGCCGCCGAATGCGCCGACCATGCCTGCGGCGCCGAAGATCAGGCCGGTGCGCCACTGGACGTTGCCTTTGCGGGCGTGGCCGAACAGGCTCACCAGCGAGGTCGCACCGACGACGAACAGGGAGGTGGCGATGGCCTGCTTGGGGTCGAGTCCGCCGATGTAGGTCAGCAGCGGCACGACCAGGATGGACCCGCCCCCGCCGAGCAGGCCCAGTGACAGGCCGACCAGGACGGCCAGCGCCACGACGATGATCACGGTGATCTCCATGGCAGGTGCCTTTCTCCGGCGGGGGCGCCGGTGTGGGTGGGGTGGGTCAGGAGCGGGTGGGCAGCGAGTCCAGGACGGTGCCCAGGCCGGGCTCGTCGGCCGAGCGGTTCCACGGCATCTTGGCCAGGCCCGCGGCCATGGCGCAGGAGTTGCTCGCCGCGGAATAGGTCAGCCCGGCCCCGATGGCGCCGGCGAGGTAGGCGAACTTCGGGGAGACGATCTTGGAGGCGGTGACGCCGACCAGGACGAGCGAACCGGCGACCATCCGGACCTGCCGGTCCATCGCCCAGGCGCCCTTGCCGCGGACGACCTCACCGCCGGCGGCCTCGTAGCCGGCGATTCCGCCGTCCAGGACGGTGACCGAGTCGGGGTCCACGCCCACGGACTCCAGACGCTGGTTGGCCTGGCGGGCGCGGTTGCCCGACTGGCAGATCAGCACGACCTGCCCGGGAAGGCGGGAGGCGAACTCGTCCCCGTGCTCGGCGAGCAGGGGCAGCGGCACGTTATAGGAGCCGCGGATGTGGACCGAGGAGTACTCGGCGCCGGATCGCACGTCGATGACGGTGGGCGGGGTGTCCGAGTCCATCGCATCGCGCAGGTCGGCCGGGGCGATGGTCGGGGCGTGGGTGAGGCTGGAGAGCATGGGTGGTGTCAGCCCTTTCGTGTGGGGAGTCGGAGTGGCGGCGGGTCGCCGCGGGGCCGGGGGCCGGACGGGTGGTCCGGCCCCCGGGGTGTGCGGTGGGTCCGCTCAGGCGGAGACGAGGGTGCGCTCGGACCAGGCGACGTAGCTGCCCTCGAGCTCGACCACGTGGTAGCCGGCGCGGCGCAGGGCGCTGGCCGCGACCGAGTTGCGGACGCCGCTCTGGCAGTACGTCACGATCGGCCCGTCGGTCGGGAGCCGGTCGAGGTTCCAAAGGAGTCGGCCGCCGCTGAGCTGCTCGGAGCCCGGGATGTGCCCCTCGGCGTGCTCGGTCTTGTTCCGCACGTCCAGGACCATGGCGGCGTCGAACGCGTCCAGCTCGTCGGGCCCGATCATCTCGGGGGTCGTCATGGGCAGACACTCGAGGCCGGTGGTGTAGCCGGTGACGGTGTCGATGCCGACCCGTAGCAGGTGATCCCGGAACGCCTCGGCCATCTCGACGTCCTCGGCCAGGACCACCAGGGGCGTGTCCTCCTTCTCGGGGTCGTAGACCCAGGCGCCGAAGGAGGCGGCCTTGTCGACGCCGGGGATGTTGAGCGAGCCGGGGACGGTGCCCGCGTGGACCTCGTCCTGGCCGCGGGTGTCGACGACGACGACCTCGTTCGTCTCGAGGGCGTCGGCCACCTCCGCGGACTCGCAACGGCGCAGCGGGGCCAGCGGTCCGAGGACGTCCGGACCCTGCCGGTTCTGCCGCTTCATCCGCCCGAAGTACGCGTGCGCGTCCGGCTGACCGTCGAGCAGCTCATCGACGAAGCCCTGCTCGTCGTCACGCTCGACGTACCCCGCCCACCACGCGTATCGACGCTCGTACCCGACGCTGGTCGACGGAAGCGCGCCCAACGCCTTGCCGCAGGCGCTGCCCGAACCATGGCCCGGGAAGACCTGGACATGATCCGGCAGCGTGACGAACGACTCCTTGAGGCTGCGGAAGATCTGCGTGGCGCCGACGAAACGGGTGTCCACCCCGCCCGCCGCCTCATCCAGCAGATCCGGCCGGCCCAGGTCACCGGAGAACACGAAGTCACCGGTCAACATGTACCCGGGAGCATCGGCGAACGCGCCGTCGGTGATGAGGAACGACAGGTGCTCCGGCGTATGACCCGGCGTGTGCACGGCCTCGACGGTGATGTTGCCCAGCTTCACCTGGTCACCATGATGCAGGCGCTCCGCGGCGAAACCGTACTGCCAGTCCTCGCCACCCTCACCGGAAACATAGACGGTCGCCCCGGTGGCCTCCGCCAGCTCACGGGTCCCGGACAGGTAGTCGGCGTGGATGTGGGTCTCGGTGACCGCGGTGATGGTCATGCCGTGACGAGCGGCCAGGTCCAGGTACTCGCGGATGTCGCGGCGGGCGTCGACCACCACGGCCTCCCCCTTGGCCTGGCAGCCGATGAAGTAGCCGGCCTGGGCGAGGTCCTCGTCGTAGATGCGTTCGAGAAGCATGGTGCTCTCCTTGTCGGTCGGTGTTCCCTGCGAGGGGTGTGCCACGACTGTACATACCCAGGGGGGTATCGACAAGGCGGGCGGCGCATCCGGGCAGGGTGGCGTTCGCCACACGTGGTTGCGCAGGCTGTGCAATGGTGCAGCACTCGTGCAAAACTGCGAGGGTTCCGCTTCCCGCACCTACGCACCAGGAGCCAGCGCATGGCGTCATTCCTCTACCGCATCGGGCGGTCCGCCTATCTGTTCAGGTGGCGGTTCATCGCGGCCTGGATGCTGTTGATCGTCGGCGTCGGCACCGCCGCGGCCACGATGTCGCAGCAGACCAGCACCACCTTCTCGATCCCGGGCCTGGAGTCGATCGAGACCCAGGAGGAGATGCAGGAGCGGTTCGCCGGGGCGGGGGACCAACTCGACGCCCCCACGGGGACAGTGGTCATCCGCGCCCCGGAGGGCAGCACCCTCACCGATCCGGCGGTGACGGAGGACGTCGACGCATTCCTCGCACAGGTGCGGGAGCTGGACTTCCTCGCCGACACCGACGCGATCGTCAACCCGGTGATCGCCGCCGAGGGGCTGTCCCAGCAGCTGACCGAGGCCAAGGCCGCCCAGGAGATCCCGCAGGAGCAGATCGAGGCCGACATCGCGGCCCTGAGCCCGCTCAGCGCTGACGAGACGACCGGCACCGTCCAGGTCCTGTTCGCGGCCGAGACGACCATGGACATCGACGCCGAGGACCGCGACGCCTTCGCGGACGTCGTGGCCGGGCACGAGGGCGACCTGACCATCGCGTACTCCGGGAACGCCTTCCAGATGTCCGAGATCAGCGCCATCGGCGAGCTCATCGGCATCGCGGTGGCGGCGGTGATCCTCCTCGTCACCTTCGGTTCGCTGATCGCCGCGGGGATGCCGCTGCTCACCGGGATCATCGGCGTCGGGATCGGCATCGCGGGCATCTTCGCGGCCACCGCCTTCACGGACACGATCAACACCATGACGCCGACCCTGGCGTCCATGATCGGTCTCGCCGTGGGCATCGACTACGCGCTGTTCATCGTCTCCCGGTTCCGCACCGAGCTGGTCAAACACATCGGGGGGAACGACCTCGAGCCGGCCGAACTCGCGGAGAAGCTCAAGACCATCGACGCCAGGCAGCGCGCGCACCTCGCCGGGTTGGCGGTCGGCAAGGCCGGCTCCGCCGTCGTCTTCGCCGGACTCACCGTGCTCGTCGCCCTCGCGGCCCTGTCGATCATCAACATCCCGTTCCTCACCGCGATGGCGCTGTCCGCCGCGGCGACCGTCGCGATCGCGGTCCTGGTCGCCATCACGCTGCTGCCCGCCATCCTCGGTGCCGTCGGGACCAGGCTCTTCGCGGCCCGCGTCAAGGGCGTCAAGGCGCCCGACCCGGAGGACGAGAAGCCGACGATGGGCCTGACGTGGGTGCGCCGCATCCGCGCCCGTCCCGTGTTCTTCGCGACCGCCGGTGTCCTGCTGCTCGTCCTGCTGGCCCTGCCGGCCGTGCAGCTGCGACTGGCCATGCCGTCCGACGGCACGATGGCCCCGGACACCCCGAACCGCGTGGCCTACGACATGACCGACGAGGCGTTCGGTCCCGGTCGCAACGCCCCCATGATCGCCTTCGTGGACACGCTCGATGTCGCGGAGGAGGAGCGTCCGGCCGCGTGGGCCACCGCCGCGGCGGACATCCAGGCGCTCGACGGAGTGCAGAACGCGCAGATCATCGAGACCAACGAGTCGGGTGACGCCGCCCAACTCCTCGTCACGCCCGAGTACGGTGCGACCGACGAGCGGGCCGCGGACGTGCTCGCGGAGATCAGGTCCGGGGTCGCGGCCTTCGAACAGGAGACCGGGGGCACCTACTCCGTCACCGGCGTCACCCCGATCTACGAGGACATCTCCGAACGACTCACCGAGGTGCTGCTGCCGTACATCGCCATCGTGCTGGCGCTCGCGTTCATCCTGCTCATGCTGGTGTTCCGGTCGATCTGGGTGCCGCTGATCGCGGCGCTGGGCTTCGGCCTCTCGGTCGCGGCGACCTTCGGCGTCACCGTGGCGATCTGGCAGGAGGGCTGGGGCGGGATCATCTCCGATCCGCAACCCGTCATCAGCTTCCTGCCGATCATGCTCATCGGCATCGTGTTCGGTCTGGCGATGGACTACCAGGTGTTCCTGGTCACGAGGATGCGCGAGGGGTGGGTGCACGGCAAGACCGCACACAACGCGGTCGCCAACGGCTTCAAACACGGGGCCCGCGTCGTCACCGCCGCCGCGTTGATCATGATCAGCGTCTTCGCCGCCTTCATGACGATCGACGAGCAGTTCATCAAGGTGATGGGCTTCGCGCTGGCGATCGCGGTGCTGTTCGACGCGTTCGTGGTGCGCATGACCATCATCCCGGCCGTGATGTTCCTCCTCGGCGAGCGGGCCTGGGGCCTGCCCCGGTGGCTGGACAGGCTCCTCCCCACCGTCGACGTCGAGGGGTCGGCGCTGGAGACCGCGGAGGAGTCCGCCCAGCAGGGGACGAGCACCGCCACGGACGGCGAGGACACCGACGGCGGCGCCCACCGCGAATCGGCACTCGTCGGCGGCCGACACTCGGCCGACACCGTCGCCGAGCAGTCCCCGGGGGCGGGCCGGCACGAGGCGCCCGGCGGCCACGCCGACCCGGACGGTGGCGGTGGTACCGGGACGCGGACAGATGGCTAGCCTCCGGGAGCGCAAGAAGGCCGACACCCTCACCCGCCTCTCGGTGGCCGCGGTCGAGCTCCTGGTGGCCGAGGGCGCGGAGGGGGCGACGGTCTCGGCCATCGCCGACCGGGCCGGGGTCTCCACCCGCACCTTCCACAACTACTTCGCCCACCGCGAGGACGCGTTCGTCCACTTCCTCCGCGAGCAGGTCGCCGAATGGGTCCGGAGGGTCGACCAGGCGCCGGCGGGGATGTCGCCGCTCGAC
>NZ_JAALEC010000024.1:0-2749 GCF_014145205.1 Dietzia sp. DQ11-44 | reverse complement strand
CCCGCCGCCGAGGCCGCCGACCGGCGTCGCCGGGCCACCGCCGTCGTGGGCGTCGTGGCCACCCTCGCCGCACTCGCCCACGCGCAGGGGATCCCCGATCACCTGCACGAGGAGATCCGGCTGGCCTACACGGACACCGACGGCGACGGTGAGCGAGCCGACCGCTTCCCTCCCGGGCCCGAGTCCCACTACGCCGAGGTCGACAGGGTCATCCTCGAGGCGTTCCCGGGCCGGGAGAAGACCGACCTCGTCGTCGTCAGCACCGCCGACGCCTTCCTGGCCTACCACCCGTACCTGGCCTACCAGGCCGTCACCTCCCACTACGCCAACCCGCTCGGCCGGTACGACGAGCGCAACGAGGCGATGATCGGCTGGGAGGACGCCACCAGCGGCGACGAGCTGTACGCCATGATGAACGACACGCCGTGGCGGCGCCCGGACGCCGTGGTCGCCCGCCCCTCGGGTTCCGGGTACGCGCTGCGCCTGGCCGAGGACACCTACCCCAACGACCCCAACGTGCGCCGGTTGGGCGTCACCATCCCCGCCGAGGCCGTGGAGGGCCCCCACTTCGAGGTCCACGACGTCGGACCGTTCGCCGTGATCGTGGTGCGATGAGGTGACCCCACTGTGACGGCGAGCGGCGGGCGCCCCCTCGGGCTGCACCCGTACCCGGGTATGGACCGCGACCGACGGCTGGCCGTGATCACCGGCTTCCTCGGCGCGTTCCTGGCGATCCTGTCCGGTTTCCTCCCGGTCCACCAGAACACCACCGAGGTGCGCTGGACCGCCGGACCCGACTACGCCTCCGTCACCGCCCCACTGGTCTCCGGGAGACCGCTGGACCTGACCATCACCGCACCGTGTGGCCCGCTGTCGCAGGTTCCCGACGACACGATCGTGTTCTCGACCCTGCCCGAGGGCGCACCCGGTCGGATCTCCGACGGCCTCGTGGTCCAGCGCTCGGCCGACGCCGCGGGGGACCCCGCCATCGAGGTGGCGGTCCGCAACACCACCCTGCTCTCGGTCCCCCTGTCCACCCTCCGGGACCCGGCCTGCGAGTCGCTGCGGGTCCGGGCCGAGGTCGGGGTGCTGGTGGCCGAGCTCACCGGCCTGTCCGAGGACGGGGACCGGGGCGGGGACGACGACGAGAACGGGCAGGACCCGGTCAGCGCGGCCGTCCCGGGAACCATGCGACCGCAGGTGACAGGGGTGTTCACGGACCTCACGCCCACCTCCGCGCCCGAGGGGCTGGGCGGGTCGACGGTGGAGATCACCGTCGACTCCCGTTACTCCTCCAGCCCCACGGTGCTCAAGCTGGCGCTGATGGTGCTGGGGATCCTGGCGACCCTCGCCTCGGTGGTGTTCCTGCACCGCCTCGACGGGATCGACGGACGGTCCGACCGCCGGTTCGTCCCCCGCTCGTGGACCCGGTTGTCGGCGGTGGACGGCGTGGTGGTGGGCGTCCTGGGGTTCTGGCACCTCGTGGGTGCCAACACCTCCGACGACGGCTACCTGCTCACCATGGCCCGGTCGGCCGGCCCCAGCGGGTACATGGCCAACTACTACCGCTGGCTCGGCTCCCCCGAGTCGCCCGTGGGGTGGTACTACGAGATCCTGCGGCTGTTCGCCGAGGTGTCCACGGCGAGCCCGTGGATGCGCCTGCCCACCCTGGCGTGCGGCATCCTGGCCTGGCTGATCATCAGCCGGGAGGTGGTCCCGCGCCTGGGCCGGCTCGCCCGCACCTGGCACCGGCCGCGCTGGACGGGCGCCGCGCTCTTCCTGGCCTTCTGGATGGCCTTCAACAACGGGCTGCGGCCCGAGCCCGTGATCGCGCTGGGCGCGCTGCTCACCTGGTCGCTCGTGGAGCGGTCCATCGCCACGCGCAGGCTCGTCCCGGGCGTCGCCGCGATCGGTGTGGCCGCGTTCTCCCTCGGGGCCGGACCCACCGGGCTCATGTGCGTGGCCGCCCTGGCCGCGGGCGCACGCGAGTTCGTCCGCATGGTCCGCCGCCGCGCCCTGGTGGTCGGCTGGGCTCCCATCCTCGGCCCGGTCCTCGCGGTGGGACTGGCACTGCTCTACACCGTGTTCGCCGACCAGACCCTCGCCGCCGTCCTCGAGGCCACCCGGATCCGCACCGAGCTCGGCCCGAGCCTGCCCTGGTACGGGGAGAAGGACCGCTGGGAGGCGTTGTTCGGGGTGTCCGCCGACGGCGGTGTGGCCCGGCGCTTCCCCGTCCTGCTCATGCTGATGTGCCTCGCACTCGTCACGGCCGTGATGCTGCGCCGGGGCAGGATCCCCGGGGCCGCCGCCGGGCCGTCCCGCCGACTCATCGGCGTGATCGCCGGCTCCCTGCTGTTCCTGGTGTTCACCCCGACCAAGTGGACCCACCACTTCGGGGTCTTCGCCGGGCTCGCCGGGGCGCTGGCCGTCCTGGCGGTGATCGCCCTGCGGTCCTCGACCGTCTCGCTGCGCCGCAGCCGGTGGCTCGTCGGCGCCGCGTTGTGCCTCGTCGTGGGCCTGTCCACGGCGACCAACAACACCTGGTGGTACGTCTCCGATTACGGCATCCCGTTCTCCGACACCTTCCCCGACGTGCTGGGGGTCCAGGTCCAGTACGTCGCGTTCATCGGCGGACTGGTGTGCCTGCTGGTGGCCGGGCTCATCCACGCCGGGATCCTGCCCGACTCGCCCGACGGCGCGGTCGCCCGCAGGGTCGCCCGGGCCGTCCCCTTCCGCCGCTCGGGCCCGG
>NZ_JAALEC010000238.1:0-2763 GCF_014145205.1 Dietzia sp. DQ11-44 | reverse complement strand
ACGGACCGGTGAAGCGGCGGCGGCCCTGCATGACCACCTCACCCGCGGTGACCGGGAAGCGCTCGTCGAGCCCGTCCGACTGGGGCACCGCCGCCACCCGTCCGGTGCGCAGCGCGCGCCGGACCGGGGAACCGAGGAGGCGCACCGATCCACCGGTCGGGGTGACCAGACCGAGCAGAGACTGGAGCAGGGTGGACTTCCCGGACCCGTTGGGGCCGAGCAGCACGGTGATCTCCCCGGTCGGCACCGAGAGGGACACCGAGTCGAGCGCGCGGATCTGGCCGCGGTCGACGGTGAGGTCGGTGACGACCACGGCGGGCGGGCCCGTGTGCGCCGAGAAGGGCAGTGGTCGGTCGGTCATGACGTCAGCTCCCGGGTGATGATCTCGAGGTCGTGGTCGAGCAGGTCGAGGTAGGTGGGCACCGGGCCGCTGGGGGCGGAGAGGGAGTCGACGTACAGCACCCCGGCGACCCTGCTGCCCGTCTCGTCCGCGACCTGCTCCATCGCCGCGTCGGAGACCGTCGACTCACAGAAGACGGCGGGGATCTCACGGTCACGCACCTCGTCGATCAGGGCGGTGACCTGACGCGGCAGCCCCTGGGACTCGCTGTTGACCGGCCACAGGTAGAGCTCCTCCAGGCCGAGGTCCCGGGCCAGGTAGGAGAACGCGCCCTCGCACGTGACCAGGACACGGCGGTCCTGCGGCACCGCCGCCACGGCCGCGCGGGCGCGGGACGCCAGCTCGTCGAGTTCGGCCACGTAGTCCTCGGCGCGAGCGAGGTACCCCTCGGCTCCCTCCGGGTCGACCTCGGTCAGGGCGCGGGCGATCGTCCGGATGTATCTCGCGCCCTCGTCGGGCGACATCCACGCGTGGGGGTTGGGCCGCCCGGTGTAGTTGCCGGAGCGCACCGGCAGCGGGTCGACCCCCTCGGAGGTGACCACGTGGCGTGCGTCGGTCCCGTCGATGAAGCGCAGCAGCCAGTCGTCCATGCCGAGACCGTTGCTCACCACCAGGTCCGCGCCCTCGACCCGCTTGAGGTCGTCGACGGACGGCTCGTACTGGTGGATGTCGGCGCCCGGGGTCGTCACCGACTCCACCCGGACCCGGTCCCCACCGACGCGGCGGGCCATGTCCGCGAGGATCGTGAAGGTCGTGGCCACCACGACCCTGTCGTCGGCCTCCCGGGCGGCGAACCGGGGCCGGTCGTCCACGTCGACCGCCCCCCAGGTGCCGGTGGTGCAGGCGGCCGCCACGATCGCGGTCGCGAGTGCGACGACGACCGCGGCCGCGGGGGACCAGGGTCGCCGGCGACCGGCCCGGGGATTGCGGCCCCCGGCCAGATGAGATTTCGGCATACCGAAATATTAAGTCAAAGTGGCGGAATATCCATACCGCCTGGGTAGCCCTGCTGCCTCCAGGCCTCGTAGACCACCACGGCGGCGGCGTTGGACAGGTTCATGGAGCGGCGACCCGCCAGCATGGGGATGCGCACCGTCGCGGTCACGCGCTCGTCGGCCAGCACGTCCGGGGCCAGACCGGTGGGCTCGGGCCCGAACAGCAGGACGTCACCGGGGGAGAACCGGACCTCCGGCAGCGAGCGGTCGGCCCGCACGGTGAACGCCCACACCCGCGCCGGGAGTAGTCGCGCGTACGCGGCCTCGAGATCCTCGTGGACCTCCACGTGCGCCAGGTCGTGGTAGTCGAGCCCCGCCCGCCGCAGTTGCGGTTCGGACAGGTCGAAGCCCAGTGGCCCGGCCAGATGGAGTTCACACCCCGCCCCCGCCGCCAGCCGGATCGCGTTGCCGGTGTTGGGGGGGATGCGGGGTCGGTCGAACAACACACGCACGCCGGCTCCGGTCATGGCGGCCATTCTCGCAGTGCGCTGGCGACGTGGCCGCTCCGGAGTGGGATACTGGCGCCCGTGACCGCTATCAAGCTGGACGGAAAGCTCACCCGCGACGAGATCGTCGCCGACCTCACCGACCGGGTCGCCGCGTTGCGCGACAAGGGCATCACCCCGGGGCTGGGAACGGTCCTGGTGGGCGACGACCCGGGCAGCCACTCCTACGTCAAGATGAAGCACCGCGACTGCGAGCAGGTCGGCATCGCCTCCATCCGGCGTGACCTGCCCGCCGAGACCGGTCAGGCCGAGCTCGAGGCCGTGATCGACGAGCTCAACGCCGATCCCGCGTGTACCGGGTACATCGTTCAGCTACCGCTGCCGAAGCACCTCGACGAGAACGCGATCCTCGAGCGCATCGACCCGGCCAAGGACGCGGACGGACTGCATCCCGTCAACCTCGGCAAGCTGGTCCTCAACGCGACGGCCCCTCTGCCGTGCACCCCCAACGGCGCCATCCACCTCCTGCGGCGATTCGGTGTCGAACTCGACGGGGCACACGTGGTGGTGATCGGCCGCGGGGTCACCGTGGGGCGCCCGATCGGGCTGATGCTCACCCGCCGCAGCGAGAACTCGACCGTCACCCTGTGCCACACCGGAACCCGGGACCTGGCCGCCGAGACGCGGCGGGCCGACGTGATCGTGGCCGCGGCCGGGGTGGCCCACATGCTCACGCCGGACATGGTCAAGCCGGGCGCGGCGATCCTCGACGTGGGGGTGTCCCGGCTCGACGGGAAGCTGGCCGGCGACGTCCACCCGGACGTGTGGGACGTCGCCGGTGCGGTCTCCCCGAACCCGGGTGGCGTCGGTCCGCTCACGCGGGCGTTCCTGCTGGCCAACGTGGTCGAGCGCTGCGAGCGGC
>NZ_JAALEC010000237.1:0-11592 GCF_014145205.1 Dietzia sp. DQ11-44 | reverse complement strand
GAGCGGCGACACCGGCGGCCGGCAGTCCGAATCGGCGCAGCGGTTCCAGACCCACATCGACCAGTGCGACCTCCGGCAGGCCAACACGGATACGGTCTGCCGGATCGTCGCCACCACGGAGAGCCTCGAGGACGTCTGGGGCACCCAACTCCCCGACCAGGTCGGGATGCGGTGGGTCCAGCCACACACCACCATCTTTACCGGCGACGTCGACACCGCCTGCGGCGCGGCCTCCTCCGACGTCGGGCCGTTCTACTGCCCGGCGGACCAGGACGTCTACATCGACCCGGCCTTCTTCGACGAGGTCCTGGTCGGTCGGCTCGGGGGCTCACCCGCCGGCGCGGCCCAGATGTACGTCGTCGCGCACGAGTTCGGGCACCATCTGCAGACGATGCTCGGTGACATCCGCCGATCCCAGCAGGATCCGCAGGGCGCGTCCTCGGGCGCGGTCCGGGTCGAGCTCCAGGCCGACTGCTACGCCGGGCTGTGGGCCCACTACGCCACCTCGACCCCCGGTCCCGACGGCGGGGAGCCACTGCTGGAGAGCCTGACCCCGCGCGACGTCGACGCGATCATCCAGACCGCCGAGGCGATCGGGGACGACCACATCCAGCGGTCCGGCGGCGCCCGGGTCGACCCCGACTCGTGGACCCACGGCTCGTCGGAGATGCGGCGCCAGTGGTTCCTGACCGGGTACGACCAGGGGTCCGTGGAGGCCTGCGACACCTTCGGCGCGCGGGTGTGATCCCGCGGGGGCGGATCAGGGAGTGACGAGACCGGTGACGTGGGGCACGACCGAGTCCAGCGGGACCGGGGTCTGCTCACCAGTGGACATCGTCTTGACCACGACGGTGCCCGACGCCAGCTCGTTCTCGCCCACGACGAGGGTGACGGCGGCCCCCGACCGGTCGGCGGCCTTGAACGCGCCCTTCATACCGCGGTCGCCGTAGGCCATGTCCGCGCGCAGACCGGCGCGACGGAACTCGGCCAGCACGGGCACCAGCGCGGCCCTGGCCGGCGCGCCGAGAGCGACGCCGTACACGTCCACCCGGCCGCCGGAGGCGTGGTCGATCCCCTCCGCCTGCAGCGCGAGCATCGTGCGGTCGACGCCGATACCGAACCCGATTCCGGACAGAGCCTGGCCCCCGAGTTGCTCCATCAGTCCGTCGTAACGACCACCGCCGCCGATCCCGGACTGGGCGCCGAGGCCGTCGTGGACGAACTCGAACGTGGTCTTGGTGTAGTAGTCCAGGCCTCGGACCATCCGGGGATTGACCTCGTAGGCCACGCCGAGGGCGTCGAGGTGTGACCTGACTTCGGCGAAGTGCGCGGCGCTCTCCTCGGACAGGTGGTCGATCATCAGCGGGGCGCCCGAGAGCTGCGCGCGGACCTCCGGGCGCTTGTCGTCGAGGACGCGCAGCGGGTTGACCCGTGCGCGTTCCCGCGTGGCCTCGTCGAGGTCCAACCCGGCGAGGAACGCCTGCAGCCGTTCCCGGTAGGCGGGCCGGCATGAGTCGTCCCCGAGCGAGGTGAGCTCCAGCCGGAACCCGGTCAACCCGAGGGACCGGAAGGCCTCGTCCGCCACCGCGATCACCTCGGCGTCGAGGGCGGGGTCGTCGATCCCGATCGCCTCGATTCCGACCTGCTGCAACTGCCGGTACCGGCCGGCCTGGGGACGCTCGTAGCGGAAGAACGGGCCGGCGTAGCAGAGCTTGACGGGCAGCTGACCGCGGTCCAGGCCGTTCTCGATGACCGAACGCATCACGCCGGCGGTCCCCTCGGGCCGGAGGGTGACGCTCCGTCCGCCACGGTCTTCGAACGAGTACATCTCCTTGGAGACGACGTCGGTGGACTCCCCCACCCCACGGGCGAACAACGCCGTGTCCTCGAAGATCGGCAGCTCGATGTGCCCGTAGCCCGCCCGCCGGGCGGCGGTGGTGATCGCATCCCGGACCGCGACGAACGCGGCGGAGGTCGGGGGGACGTAGTCGGGCACCCCCTTCGGTGCCTTGAGCGCGGTTTTCTTCTGGGTGCCGGTCACGTGTGGTGGGTCCTTGCGTCTCTCGGTGGGTGGTTCGGGGAGGGGGTTCTAGAGGTCACGCAGGAACGGGTTGGACCGCCGTTCCCGGCCGACGGTGGTCGAGGGTCCGTGCCCGGGGAGCACCACCGCGTCGTCGTCCAGCGTGAGGAACTTCTTGGCGATCGACTGCATGAGCACATCGGTGTCGCCCGCGGGCAGGTCGGTACGGCCGACCCCGTCCTGGAACAGCACATCGCCCCCGAGCACGACCGTTCGCCGGCCCTCCTCGGTGTCGACGACGATCCGGAAGGACACCGACCCCGGGCTGTGTCCGGGCACGTGGTCCACGTCGAAGGTCATCGCCCCGAAGCGCAGCGTGTCACCGTCGAAGACCTCGATGACCTCCGCCGGCTCCGTGAAGGCGATGTCCTTGAGCATCGCGGACAGGTCGAGCGACAGCCCCTGACCCGGATCCGAGAGCATGACACGGTCCTCCGGGTGGATGTACGCCGGCACGCCGTAGTGGTCCGCGACCTGCTGGGCGTTCCAGATGTGGTCCAGGTGGCCGTGGGTCAGCAGTACCGCCCGGGGCTTCAAGCCCGCCTCGGAGACCTGCCTGCGCACCTGGTCCTCGGCGTCCTGGCCCGGGTCGACGATCACGCAGTCCCCCGCGGCGTCGGACACGATGTAGCAGTTGGTCTGGAACATCCCGGCTGGGAACCCGATGATCTGCACGTCCCGTACTCCTTTTCTCGATCGCCCACGACGTCCGTCGCGAACTGCCGGTCCGACTGGGCGGTACACCGGAGTGGTGTTCAGCCGTCTCGGCCCGACCTGGTAGACAAGACCCCTGGGCTGGAGCGCTGTGGTCTGCTCTGTGAGTCCCCACCGCGGCGTCAGCCGACTGTTCCAGCCTAGTCCAGGTACCCAGGAGGGTCAGTGTCCACCAACCAGGAACGCCGAGCAGAGGCGCGTCAACGCCTGCGCGAGCAGATGGAGGCGCAGGCCCGCCGTGAGAAGCAACTCAAGATCGTCGCGGCGTCGGTCGTCGTCGCGGTCCTGCTGGGGATCGTCGGGGTGGTCGCATGGATCAACTACGACCGCAAGCGCGCGGAGGAGTACGCCGCCAACTGGCTGACCTGCGAGTACCCCACCGACACCGAGACCCCCGAGCCGCTCGACCCCGCGGAGTTCGAGGATCAGGGCGCCGAGGTGGTGGCGGAGGTCGAGGAGTTCAACGCGCAGGTCGAGACCGTCAACGACACCAAGCGTGACGCCGAGCCGCCGTCGGGCGACCAGGCCAGGCAGGGCCTGGCGGAGATCACCATCACCACCGACCGCGGTGAGATCCCGATCACGCTCGATCGGTCCGGCGCCCCCTGCAATGTCGCCAGCTTCGTCCACCTGGCCGAGCAGCGGTACTTCGACGACACCGAGTGCCACCGCCTGACCGTCTCGGAGGAGGAGCCCGGTCTGTCGGTCCTCCAGTGCGGTGACCCCACGGGGACCGGCCTGTCCGGTCCCGGCTACTCCGTGGTCGACGAGCCGCCCGCCGCGGATACCCTCGAGCTCGCCGACGACGGTTCGGGCGCCGCCATCTACCCCCGTGGCACCGTCGCCATGGCCAAGTCGCAGGCCCCCGACAGCGCCGGGAGCCAGTTCTTCCTGGTGTACGAGGACTCCGCACTCCCGCCGGAGTACACCGTCATGGGAACGGTCGGGGACTCGGGCCTCGAGGTCCTCGACGACATCGCCGAGACCGGTGTGAGGAGCGATGACCCGACCGACCGGGACAACCAGGTCCCGCGGCGCCCCGTCACGATCGAGACCGTGGTCGTCGACGCCCAGTCGGGGCTCCCCGAGAGGTGAGGCCCGGGGGCCGGGACATCCGGCTCAGTTCGACGTCATCCGGTTGACGTCGAAGACCCCCTCGACACCTCGGACCGTCTGCAGGACGTGTCCGAGGTGTTTGGGGTCGGCCATCTCGAAGGTGAACCGCGAGATCGCCACCCGATCGTCCCCCGCCGTCTGGACGGACGCGGACAGGATGTTGACCTTCTCGTCCGCCAGCACCTTGGTCACGTCCGACAGGAGCCGGTGTCTGTCGAGCGCCTCCACCTGGATCGCCACCAGGAACACCGCACCCGGCTGGGGTGCCCATTCGACCTTGACCAGGCGCTCGGGCTCGCGGTGCAGGTCGGAGGCGTTGGTGCAGTCGGTGCGGTGGACGCTCACCGTGCCGCCGCGGGTGATGAACCCGAGGACCTCGTCGCCGGGCACCGGCATGCAGCAGCGGGCGAGTTTGGCGTGCACGTCCTTGACCCCGCCCACGAGGATCCCGGGACCCGCCGGCGCGGGCCGGTTCGAGGTGATGTTCTTGTCCCGCGAGCGGTCCGCCAGCTCCTCGGTGACCTCGTCGGCCCCCCCGTGGGCGGCGACGAGCCGACCCACGATCTGCTTGGCGGAGACGTGGTTCTCCCCGATCGCCGTGTAGAGCGCGGTGACGTCGGCGAACCCCAGCTCCCGTGCGACACCGGCGAGTGACTCGTTGGAGAAGACCCGGTGGACGGGTACCCCCCCGCGCCGTACCTCCCGGGTGATGAGGTCCTTTCCGCGTTCGAGAGCCTCCTCGCGCCGCTCCTTGGCGAACCACTGGCGGATCGAACTCTTGGCCCTGCCGGACACGACGAACTTCTGCCAGTCCAGGCTGGGGCCCGCGTTGGGGTCCTTGGAGGTGAAGACCTCGACGACCTCGCCGTTCTCCAGCGGCTTCTCGAGCGCCACGAGCTTGCCGTTGACGCGCGCGCCGATGCACCGGTGGCCGACCTCCGTGTGGACGGCGTAGGCGAAGTCCACGGGGGTCGCGCCGACGGGCAGGTTGATCACGTCGCCCTTCGGCGTGAAGACGAAGATCTCCTTGCTGGTCATCTCGAACCGCAGGGAGTCGAGGAACTCGCCCGGGTCGGCGGCTTCACGCTGCCAGCTCAGCAGTTGGCGCATCCACGCCATCTCGTCCACCTCGGCGGGGTCTCCGTGGTGCTTGCCGCGGGTCTCCTTGTACCGCCAGTGCGCCGCGATCCCGTACTCGGCGTTGCGGTGCATCTCGTGGGTCCGGATCTGGATCTCCAACGGCTTGCCATCGGGCCCGATCACGGTGGTGTGGAGCGAGCGGTAGACGCCGAACCTCGGCTGCGCGATGTAGTCCTTGAACCTCCCCGGCATGGGCTTCCACGTGGAGTGCACCACGCCGATCGCGGCGTAACAGTCCCGCACGTCCTCGCACAGCACGCGGATGCCCACCAGGTCGTGGATCTCGTCGAACTCGCGTCCCCGGACGATCATCTTCTGGTAGATCGACCAGTAGTGCTTGGGGCGGCCCTCGACCCGGGCCTGGATGTGGGCGTTCTCCAGCTCGGCCCTGACCCGGTTGATCACCGTGCCCAGGTACACGTCCCGACTGGGCGCCCGGTCGGCGACCAGTCGCACGATTTCCTGGTACTTCTTGGGTTCCAGGGTCGCGAAGGCGAGGTCCTCGAGCTCCCACTTCACGGTGGCCATGCCGAGGCGGTGGGCCAACGGCGCGATCACCTCGAGCGTCTCGCGAGCCTTCTTGACCTGCTTCTCCGGAGGGAGGAAGCGCATGGTCCGCATGTTGTGCAGGCGGTCGGCGACCTTGATCACCAGGACCCGCGGGTCATGCGCCATCGCGATGATCATCTTGCGGATCGTCTCCGCCTCGGCCGCCTCGCCGAAGTCGACCTTGTCCAGCTTGGTGACCCCGTTGACCAGATGGGCGACCTCGTCCCCGAAATCCGAGGCGAGGGACTCGAGGGAGTAGTCGGTGTCCTCCACGGTGTCGTGCAGCAGCGCCGCCACGAGAGTGGTGGTGTCCATGCCCATCTCGGCGCAGATGGTCGCGACCGCCAGCGGATGGGTGATGTAGGGGTCGCCCGACTTGCGGAACACACCCTGGTGTTGGCGTTCGGCGAGTGCATAGGCGCGTGCCAGCAGCGCCACGTCGGCCTTGGCGTGGTGGATCCGGTGTACACGGACGAGGGGCTCGAGAACGGCGGGCGTGGACGTCACCGTCAACCCGGAGGTGAGGCGTCGCGCCCACCTGGCCCGGACGCGTCTGCCGGCGGAGGGCCGCGCACCCGGGATCACGGGCAGGGGCTGCGTGTTGGGTTGGGGCTGCTCCGCGGGCACGGGCTGCGGGCCGGCGCCGACGTTCGCGGCGGGATCCTGGCGATTGGTCATGCCGGCTCCTCCCTCCGGGTCCGATCCGTCAACGACGGGCGGTGGTCACGCGACCGTGAGGCAGGTCAGCGGTGTGCCGGCCAGTCTATCCCTACCCCCGAGACCGGGGACCTCGAGCACCACGGACAGCCCCGCCACCACGGCGCCGCAGTCATCGAGGAGACCGACGGCCGCCCCGAGGGTGCCCCCCGTGGCCAGGACGTCGTCCACCACGAGCACCCGCTTCCCGCGGAGGTCGAGACCGTCGGCGGGGAGTTCCAACGTCGCCGCCCCGTACTCGAGTTCGTACGAGCGTGAGTGCACGGGCGGCGGGAGCTTGCCCGCCTTGCGGATGGCCAGCACCCCGGTGTGCAGCTGCACCGCGACCGCACCGGCCAGCAGGAAGCCGCGGGCATCCAGCCCCGCCACGTAGTCCACCGAGCCGATCTCGTGGCTCGCGACGAGCCCCGCCACCACCGCGTCGAAACCGTCGGGGTCGGCCAGAACCGGTGTGAGGTCGCAGAACTGCACCCCGGCCGCCGGGAAGTCCTCCACCCTGCGCATCAGTCTCTCGACGGCGGCGATGATCGCCGGCGACACCTCTGTGGCCGTGGGGTCCGTCATGCGGTAGTCCCGACCTTCTCCCGGCGGGCCAGGACCTTGGCGGTCTGGCGCTTGGTGTCAGGGTCGTGTTCCTTGAGGAGCACCAGCAGCGGTGTCGCGAGGAAGATCGACGAGAACGTCCCAGTGATGATCCCGACCACCTGGACGATCGCCAGGTCCAGCAGGGTGCCCACCCCGAGGATCCAGACCGCGACGACGAGCAGGGCCAACAGCGGCAGGATGCCGATGATGGTGGTGTGGATCGATCGCATGAGTGTCTGGTTGACGGCCAGGTTGGCCTCTTCCGCATAGGTGCTGCTCGACGAGTGTTTGGCCCCGCGGGTGTTCTCCTCCACCTTGTCGAACACGATGACCGTGTCGTAGAGGGAGAACCCGAGGATGGTGAGCAGGCCGATGACCGTGGCGGGAGAGACCTCGAATCCCAGGAGCGAATAGATCCCCGCCGTGGTGATGACGTCGAAGAAGAGCGCGACCACGCCGGCGACCGACATGCGCCACTCGAAGCGCAGCGCCATGTACCCGAACACGATCACGATGAACACCACGAGGGCGATGATCGCCTTCTCGGTGACCTGCCCGCCCCAGCTCTCGCTGCGTGCCGAATCGCCGATCGCCTCGATCGAGACCTCGCCGCTCGCCGCGACGGGCTGGAACTCCTCGAGGAGTGCGAGCTTGGTCGCGTAGATCTCGTCACTGGTGAGGAACCCGGTCTCCACCTCGACGATGCGCGCGTTCCCGGCGCCGACGACCTGGACCGTCTGGGGTTCCTGACCGATCGTCTCCTCGACGACGACGGCCACCCGGCCGGTGTCCGCATCCCCCGCCGGCATCGTCAACTTGGTGCCGCCGGTGAAGTCGATCCCGAAGGTGAACCCCCGGAAGATGATGCTCGCCAGGCAGATCGCGACGATGACGCCGGTGAGGAGGAAGTACAGGCGGCGCTTCTGGACGATGGGGAAGGCGCCGGTGCCGGTGTAGAGGCGGTTGAACAGACTCTCCGGCTGGTCGGGTCCGGTGGTGTCGGTGGTGTCGGTCGTTCCCGGGGCGCTCATCGGCCCTCCTCCTCGGAGTCGTCGCGGCGCGGCAGGATCATCGTCACGCCCGGGGTCGCCGGTCCCGGGTCCGAGGGCGGTCCGTCCGGACCGCGCACGGTCGCCGACACACCCCGGGTGCCACCGGAACCCGAATCGGCTCCGGCCTTCTCGGCGTCCTGCTCGAGGCGGCGCCGCTCGGCGGAGTCGACCCGCAGGGCCTCCATCCGGCCGAGGCCGTTGGCCCATGGTTTGGTGAACAACGGCTTCGTGGAGGCCAGGTAGACGAGCGGCCACAGCACGGTGAAGGCCACGAGGACGTCCATGACGGTGCTCAGCGCCAGGGTGAAGGCGAATCCGCGGACCTCACCGGTGGCCAGGAGGTACAGCACCACGGCGCCGATCAGGCTCACCACGTTGCCGGTGATGATGGTGCGACTGGCGCTTTTCCACGCCCTGGGTACCGAGGATCTGAACCGGTGTCCGTCGCGGAGTTCGTCCTTGATCCTCTCGAAGAAGACGACGTAGGAGTCCGCGGTCATACCGATACCGATGATCAGGCCCGCCACACCGGCCAGGTCGAGGCTGTAGTCCACCGTGTACCCGAGGAACACGAGCATCACGTAGGTGATCAGGAAGGAGATGGCGAGGGAGAGGAACGCGATCACGCCGAGCAGCCGGTAGTACACGACCGTGTACAGCAGCACAAGCAGGAAACCGATCGCGCCGGCGAGCAGTCCGGCCTCGAGGGAGGCCAGACCCAGCGAGGCGGGCACGTTGTCGACGTTCGGGTCCTCGAAGGAGATCGGCAGCGCACCGAACCGGAGGTTCGCGGCGAGCGCGGCCGCCTCGTCCATCGTGAAACTGCCGGTGATCGAGGTGGCCGATCCGACCGGTGTCACGCCCTGGACCACCGGGGCGCTGATGACCTCACCGTCGAGGAGGATGGCGATCTGACGCTGCAGGTTCTCCTGGGTCAGTCGCGACCACGTGGCGCTCCCCTGCTGGCCGGGGCCGGCGTTGAAGCGGAACGAGACCTCGTTCTGGCCGGCCTGTTGGCTGAATCCGGAGCCCACCGAGTCCTTGACGATCTGTTGGCCGTCGAGGCGCTCCCCGTCCTCCGGCTCACCGATGAGCAGCGGCACCGGGCCGAGCACGTACTTCGCTCCCTCGCCGCACGCGATCAACGCCTGGGCCTGGTCCTCGAAGCCCGCGGTGATCTCCCTCTCGGGGCACCGGAACTCCGGGAGGCGTTGGGCGAGTTCCTGCGGATCGCCCTGCCGGACCTCGAGGGCCTCCTCCACCGCCCGGGCGACCGCCTCTCGGTCACCGACCGCGGCGTCGACGGGTTCGACGTCCCCCTCGGCGACCGGCTGGACCTCGAGGACGGGGCGGATCGTCAGCTGCGAGGTGGTCCCGAGGTCACGGGCCTGGCTCGAGTCCTCGCCGGGCACCGTGAGGACGATGTTGCTCCCCTCGATGACCACCGAGGTCCCGGCCACGCCGAGCCCGTCGACGCGATCGCGGATGATGTCCTGGGCCAGGCGGAGGTCCTGCTCGTCCGGCTGCCCGATGGGGATCAGGGTGACCCGCGTGCCGCCCTGCAGGTCGATACCGAGCTTGGGTGTGAGGCCCCTCTCGGCCACGGCGAACGCGGCGAGGAAGAGGATGAAAAACACCAGGGAGAAGACGGACAGCAGTGCCCAGGGCCTGGGGCGGGCATCTACGCGTCGAGAACGGACTGGTGACACAGGTGATCTCTCTCGGTCTTCAGCAGAGGCCTCCGGCTGGACGGCCCCATCACACTACTCGCCGGTAGGCGGTCGTCAGGAACCAGCGCCGTCCGTCCCCGCGGCCGACCCGGGGGAGGTACCGGGGTCGAGCTTCTCGCGGATCACCCTGCGGTCCCACTGCGTCCGGACGCCGGGGGCGATCTCCAGGACCAGGCTCTCCTCGGCCACCGACACCACGGTCGCGTGCAGACCCGAGGTGGTGAGCACCTGATCGCCGACCGCGAGGGAGGCCTGCATCTCCTGCAGGTCCTTCATCGCCTTCCGCTGCTTGGAACTCTGGAAGAACATCAGCGCGATGAGCGCCAGGATCATGACGGGCAGCAGTAGTTCCAGTCCCATGCGGCGTCCTCTCGGTTCGGGACCCGTCGAGTCGGGGTCCGAAGGTGTCGGGTCCGGGCGGCGGACCGGTCCCGTTCGAGGATGCCACCTCCGTGGTCACCCGCGCGGGCCGGGTCCCGTCTCGGTCTCGACCGGGAGCATCGGTTCCTCCGGGTCGCGATTCGCGCGGCGCAGCCCCAGGTGCTCCCATGCCGCCGCGGTGGCCACGCGTCCCCGGGGGGTGCGCGCGAGCAACCCCGCACGGACGAGGAACGGTTCGCAGACCTCCTCCAGGGTGCTCGACTCCTCCCCCACGGCCACCGCGAGCGTGCTCAGACCGACGGGCCCGCCCTCGTGCTGGACCAGCAGCGCCCGCAGGACCGCACGGTCGAGCCGGTCCAGGCCCAACTCGTCGACCTCGTAGACGCGGAGTGCCGCGCGCGCGACGGGGACCGTGACCCGCCCGTCCGCCCGGACCTCCGCGTAGTCCCGCACGCGACGGAGCAGGCGGTTGGCTATCCGGGGCGTCCCGCGGGACCGCCCGGCGATCTCCGTCGCCGCCTCCGGCTCCACGGGGATCTCGAGGATCTCGGCCGCCCGGGACACGATTCTCGCCAGGTCCGCGTCCGAGTAGAAGTCCATGTGCGCGGTGAACCCGAACCGATCCCGCAACGGCCCGGTGAGCGCTCCGGACCGCGTGGTGGCCCCGACCAGGGTGAACGGGGCGATCTCGAGGGGAATCGAGGTGGCCCCCGGACCCTTGCCCACCATGATGTCGATCCGGAAGTCCTCCATCGCGAGGTACAGCATCTCCTCCGCCGGGCGCGCGATGCGGTGGATCTCGTCGATGAACAGGACGTCACCCTCGATGAGGTTGGAGAGCATGGCGGCGAGATCCCCCGGCCGCTCGAGAGCGGGCCCGGAGGTGATGCGGAGCGACCCGCCGAGCTCGGCCGCCACGATCATGGCGAGGCTGGTCTTCCCCAGGCCCGGAGGCCCGGAGAACAGCAGGTGGTCCGGGACCACACCACGACGGGTCGCCGCGGTGAGCACCAGCTCGAGCTGCTCGCGGACAGTCTCCTGCCCGATGAACTCACCCAGGTTCCGCGGGCGCAGGGCGCCCTCGACATCGGAGTCGAACGGGGTCGACGCCGCGGACAACTCGGCCTCCGCCCCGTCACCGGCCCCCGGCGTGAACGGCTCCTCGTCCCCGTGCCCGTACGGCCCCGTCATCAGCGCCTACCGAGTGAACGCAACGCCAGCCGCAGGGCCTCCGCCGGGCCGAGGTCCGGAGCGGTCGACAGGACGGCGGTCGCGGCCTTCTCCGCCTCCGTGGCGGAGAAGCCCAGTCCCTCGAGTGCGCCGGCCACCTCGGTCGCCGCCGGTCCACCCGGCATCCCCGGACCGCCGCCGCCGCCCACGGTGTCGTGCACCGGGCCGACCTTGTCCTTGAGTTCGAGCACCATCCGCTCGGCGGTGCGCTTGCCCACCCCGGGAACCCGCGTGAGCGCCTTGACGTCCTCGGTCCCCAGCGCTCTCACCAGCTGCTCGGGTTCGAGAGTGGCCAGGA
>NZ_JAALEC010000236.1:0-1950 GCF_014145205.1 Dietzia sp. DQ11-44 | reverse complement strand
CCCCCGTCCCGCCCCCCGTCCCGTCCCACCCATCCCCCATCGGAGGTCCACCGTGACCGAGAAGACCGCAACCACAGCCGACGTCTGGGAGTCCCCAGCGCATCGGCGAACCGTCTACGGAGTACTGGCCGTTGTCGCGCTGGCCATCCTCTTCGACGGCTACGACCTCGTGATCTACGGCGCGATCCTGCCCACGCTCATGGCGGACCCCGGCCAGATCGGCCCGCTCGGTGCCGCTCAGGCCGGGGCCCTGGGTTCGTACGCCCTCGTCGGAGTCATGATCGGAGCGCTGAGCGCGGGCGCCGTCGGTGACCGCATCGGACGTCGGAGGATCATGCTCGGCTCGATCGCCTGGTTCTCGGTGGGCATGGCCGCCACCTCTTTCGCGCAGAACATCACGACGTTCGGGATCCTGCGCCTTCTCACCGGCCTCGGAATCGGCGCGATCGTCGCCACCGCCGGTGCGATCATCGCCGAGTTCGCCCCCGCGGGGCGGCGGAACCTGTTCAACGCCGTGGTCTACAGCGGAATCCCCGCCGGCGGAGTCCTCGCCTCGGCCCTCGCGATGCTGCTGCGCGACCACATCGGCTGGCGGGGACTGTTCCTCATCGGCGCACTGCCCCTCGTCATCGTCCTGCCCTACGCGTGGTACGCCCTGCCCGAGTCGCCGCGCTGGCTCTCCTCGCGGGGGCGCACCGACGAGGCCGTCGCCCTGTGTACCGCCCGCGGATTGCCGGTCAACGCCTTCATCGACGCCCCCGCCGGGAGCTCTCACGGCTCCGGCGCAGCGGGTACCGCCGCAGCGTCGCCCACCGGATTCGCCGGGCTGCTGACCCCGGCCTATCGACTCGGCTCCCTCCTGCTGGGGTTCATGAGTTTCGCCGGGCTCCTCCTCACCTACGGGCTGAACACGTGGCTGCCGACGATCATGGAGACGTACGGCATCGACGCAAAGAGTTCCCTCGGCTTCCTGTTGGTCCTCAACGGCGGTGCCATCGCCGGCGGGCTGGCTGCATCGCGGTTGGCCGACCGACACGGCCCGCGCGTGATCGTGGCCTGCTCCTTCCTCCTGGCCACGTCCGCCCTGGTCGCCGTGACCCTCTCCCCGCCGATCGCACTGATGATCCTGCTCGTCGCCGCTGCCGGCATGGGCACCATCGGGACCCAGGTACTCGTCTACGGCTTCGTCTCGAACTACTACGAGACCGGTTCCCGCGCGGCGGGTGTGGCCTGGTGCGCGGGTTTCGGGCGCCTGGGCGGAATCCTCGGTCCGGTCATCGGCGGCCTCCTCGTCGCCGCGGGACTCCAGGCGGAGACCTCGTTCCTCGTCTTCGCGGGCGTCGCCCTGGTCGGGGCCGTGATCACCCTCGCCGTCCCGCGCTCGCCGGGCCTGGTCGCCCAGGTCCCCGACACCCTCATCGGCGCCGGTCCCGACGGCAGGTCCGACGGTTCTCGGGAACGGATCGAGACCCCGGCGGCCGACCTACGCTGAGGTCATGACCACCATGCCCTCCCTCATCCCCCGCCACGGTCACCACCGCGTCGTGGAACGACTCCGTGAGCTCCACGGCGCGGTGGTGGACCGCGGGTCGTCAGTGGTCCTGGTGACCGCCCCGTACGGTGCGGGCAAGAGTCACCTCGTCGACACCCTGCTCACCGGAACCACCGGCGTGACCACGGTGCTGACCAGGGCGTTGCCGTGGGAACACGACGTCCGGTGGGTGATCGCGGACCGGATCCTCCGGCGACTTCCCCCGGTCGCCCCGCCGGGTGACGGCGAGACGCCCGGTCCGGCCGGGGTCGAGCGGACCGGGTCCCGGGTGGTCGACGAGCTCGACGCCGCGCTCGGGGGCGCCGGCGCCGGGACGGTCATCGTGATCGACGACGCCGACCACGCCGATCCAGGATCCCTCCGCGCACTCGGATCGGCTCTCGAGACCTCCGTCGACG
>NZ_JAALEC010000235.1:0-1491 GCF_014145205.1 Dietzia sp. DQ11-44 | reverse complement strand
TCGACGGGCGGTGCGGCGGGCAGACGCACGACCTGGCCGGCGTAGGACAGCCCCGCGCCGAAGCCGATGCACAGCGCGACCTGACCGGGCTGGGCCTCGCCGTCGCGCAGCATGGCCTCCATCGCCAGCGGGATCGAGGCGGCGGAGGTGTTGCCGGTCTGCTCGATGTCGTTGGCGATAGCCACCGAGTCGGGGAGTCCGAGGTGCTTGGCCATGGCCGAGTTGATGCGCCCGTTGGCCTGGTGGGGGATGAACGCCTGGATCTGCTCGGCGGTCACGCCCGCGGTCTCCAGCGTCTGCGCGCACACCTTGGATACCTGCACGGCGGCCCAGCGGAACACCTTGGAGCCGTCCATGACCAGGTAGGGCTGGAGCACCGCCTCCTCGCGCGCGGCGGCCGCGGAGGCATCGACCTCGTCCACGTACTGCTTGAAGTCCTTGGTCTGGCGGATGGCGTCGCCCTTCTCGCCGTCGGACCCCCACACCACCGGGCTGACGTCATTGGTCTCCGACGGGCCCACCACCACGGCGCCCGCGCCGTCGCCGAAGATGAAGGCGGTGTTGCGGTCGGAGAAGTCGATGCCGTCAGTCATCTTCTCCACGCCCACCACCACGACGTACCGGGCGCCGCCGCCGCGGATCATGGTGGTGGCCACGGCCAGGCCGTAGCCGAACCCCGCGCAGCCGGCGGTCAGGTCGAACGCGGCGATGCCGTTGCGGCCGAGATCGGTGGCCACCTGCGGAGCCGCGTGCGGCACCTGCGTCCAGTTGGTGGAGGTGCACACGATCACCGCGTCGATGAGCTCCGGATCGATGCCGGCGGAGGCCACGGCCTTCTTGGCGGCCTCGCTCGACATGGAGACGATCGTCTCGTCCGGCTCCGCCACGCGGCGGTTGAGGATCCCAGAGCGCTCGTAGATCCACTCGGAGCTCGAGTCAATCGTCTCGCAGATCTCCTCGTTGCTCACCACGCGACGTGGACGGTAGGCGCCGATGCCCAGGAGGGTCGTGCCGGGCGCGCCCTCGCTGGTCGCGATGGTCACGGTGTCGTTGGAATCCGCCATTGCAGATGGTGCTCCTCGTCGGTGTGCTGTTCGTGCGGTTCGTGGTCGGCGCACGGCTGGTGCTCCCCGACACAGTACTGCTGTCTCGGTGGACATCGTCGCACCCGACGTCGATGTTTCGTCGCCGATCGGCCGCCACCCTCGGGTCAGTCCGTGACCAGGCCCTCGAGCCATCCGCGCCAGCGCTCGGAGTCCCAGGTGGGCTCCACGCCGTCGACCGCGGCGGCACCGAGCGGTGCGCCCGACCCGCCCGGGACGTCCACGTACTCGTACACGCGGACGGCGACCGCGGCGCTGCTCGTCGCGTCCTCGGGCGTGTCCCCGGCCGGGAAGACGTAGAGCTCGATCACGCCGTCGACGGGCGCGGAGAGGACGATCAACGCGGAGGCCTCCGACTCCGTCGCCACGATTCCCCCGACCTCGCCGG
>NZ_JAALEC010000234.1:0-4523 GCF_014145205.1 Dietzia sp. DQ11-44 | reverse complement strand
GGGCCCAGCGCTCCTCGGTGCGGTGCATGGCCACGGCGACCAGTGCACCCTCGGGCGCCGGGGTGGCGGTGTAGTCGTCGAGGGTCCGATCGAGCAGACCCGTGTCGAGGTCGCCGGCGACGACCTCCGGCTGGGAGAGCAGGAACCGGCAGAAGTCGATGTTGGTCCGCAGGCCCAGCACGTGGGTGCCGGCCAGCGCGGCGTCGAGCCGGGCCAGTGCCTCCGCGCGGTCGGAGCCGTGGGCGATGACCTTGCCGAGCATCGGGTCGTAGTCGCTGCCGACGACCGTGCCGACGCGCAGGCCGGAGTCCACGCGGATGCCGTCGCCCGAGGGCTCCTCCAGACCGAGCACGGTGCCGCCGGTGGGCAGGAAACCCTTCGCCGGGTCCTCCGCGTAGACGCGGGCCTCGATCGCGTGGCCGGTGAGGGTGATGTCCTCCTGGCGCAGCGTCAGTTCCTCGCCCGCGGCGATGCGGACCTGCCAGTCCACCAGGTCCACGCCGGTCACCATCTCGGTGACCGGGTGCTCGACCTGCAGACGGGTGTTCATCTCCATGAAGAAGAACTCGTCCGGGGCGTTGGCCGAGACGATGAACTCGACCGTGCCGGCGCCCACGTAGCCGACCGAGCGGGCGGCGTCGCACGCGGCGGTGCCGATGCGCTGGCGGGTGACCTCGTCGAGCAGCGCGCTGGGCGCCTCCTCGATGACCTTCTGGTGGCGGCGCTGCAGAGAGCACTCACGCTCACCCAGGTGGATGACGTTGCCGTGGGTGTCGGCGAGGACCTGCACCTCGATGTGGCGGGGAGTGTCGACGAACCGCTCCAGGAACAGCGTGTCGTCGCCGAAGGCGCCCGCCGATTCGCGGCGGGAGGAGTCGAGCGCGGCGCGCAGGTCCTCCGGTCGCTCCACGCGTCGCATGCCCTTGCCGCCGCCGCCCGCGGACGGCTTGACGAGGACCGGGTACCCGACCTCGTCGGCGCCGGCCACCAACTCGTCGTCGGTCAGTCCCGGTCGCGAGATCCCCGGCACGGTGGGCACGTCACGCTCCGACACCGCCGATTTGGCGGTGATCTTGTCACCCATGGTCTCGATCGCCGACGCCGGCGGCCCCACGAAGATCAGGCCCGCCTCCTCGAGCGCCCGCGCGAACCGCGAGTTCTCGGACAGGAAGCCGTATCCCGGGTGGACGGCCTGCGCGCCGGTCCGGCGGCACGCGTCGATCACCTTCTCGAAGTCCAGATAGGACTGCGAGGCCTGGGCCGGGCCCAGGCGGACGGCGGCATCGGCCATGCGCACGTGGAGGGCGTCCGCGTCCGCATCGGAGTAGACGGCGACCGAGCGGATACCCGCGGCCCGCAGGGAACGGATCACGCGACACGCGATCTCGCCGCGGTTGGCCACCAGAACGGTGTGGAGTTTCTGTGACATAGCTCGACTCACATCCTGAAGACGCCGTTGTTGACCGGCTCGAGGGGGGCGTTGGCCGCGGCCGCGAGGGCCAGGCCGAGGACGGTACGGGTGTCGGCGGGATCGATGATCCCGTCATCCCACAGTCGGGCCGTGGAGTAGTACGCGGTGGACTGCTCCTCGAACTGCTCGCGGATCGGCGCGGTGAACTCGGCCTGCTGCTCGTCCGTCCACTCCCCGCCCGACTTGGTGACCTGCGCGGCGCGCACCGAGGCGAGGGTGTCGGCCGCCTGGGGCCCGCCCATCACGGCGATCTTCGCGTTGGGCCACATCCAGAGGAACCGCGGGGAGTACGCACGGCCACACATGGAGTAGTTGCCGGCACCGAACGACCCGCCCACGACGATGGTGAACTTGGGGACCCGCGCGCACGCCACGGCCGTGACCATCTTGGCGCCGTTCTTGGCGATGCCGCCCGCCTCGTACTGACGGCCGACCATGAAGCCGGTGATGTTCTGCAGGAAGACCAGGGGGATCTTGCGGCGGTCGCACAGTTCGATGAAGTGCGCACCCTTGAGCGCGGACTCGGAGAAGATGACGCCGTTGTTGCCGATGATCCCCACCGGATGCCCGTGGATCCGCGCGAACGCGGTCACCATCGAGGCACCGTAGTTCTCCTTGAACTCGGTGTACTCGCCGCCGTCGACGATCGTGCCGATGATGTCGCGCACGTCGTAGGGCTGGCGGGAGTCGACCGGGACGAGGTCGTAGAGGTCGGACTGCGGGCGGGCGGGCTCGCGGGGCTCGAGCACCTCCCAGTCCGGCTCGGGCGCCGGCGGGCAGGTCGCCACGATCTGGCGGACCTTCATGAGCGCGTCGTAGTCGTCGTCGGCCAGGTGGTCCACCACACCGGAGGTCTTGGCGTGCAGGTCGCCGCCACCGAGCTCCTCGGCGGTGACCTCCTCGCCGGTGGCCGCCTTCACCAGCGGCGGGCCGGCGAGGAAGATCGTGCCCTGGTTCCGGACGATCACGGCCTCGTCACTCATCGCCGGGACGTAGGCGCCGCCGGCGGTGCACGAACCCATGACCGCGGCGATCTGCGGGATGCCCTTGGCGGACATGTTCGCCTGGTTGTAGAAGATCCGGCCGAAGTGGTCGCGGTCCGGGAAGACCTCGTCCTGCTGCAGGAGCATCGCCCCGCCGGAGTCCACGAGGTAGATGCACGGCAGGTTGTTGGCCATCGCCACCTCCTGGCCACGCAGGTGCTTCTTCACCGTCATCGGGTAGTAGGTGCCGCCGGAGACGGTCGCGTCGTTGGCGATCACCAGGCACTCGCGCCCGGAGACCCGGCCGATCCCGGCCACGACACCGGCGCCCGGCGCCTTGCCCCGGTACATCTCCTCGGCGGCCAGCGGGGACAGCTCGAGGAACGGGCTACCGGGATCCAGGAGGACGTCCACCCGCTGGCGGGCGAGGAGCTTGCCCCGCTCGAGGTGCCGGGCACGGGCCTTCTCCCCACCGCCCAACGCGGCCCGCTCGAGGCGGTCGCGGAGGTCGGAGAGGAGCTCCTCGTGCGCCTGGCGATTGGTGGTCGGGTGATCGGTGGTCGCGGAAGTCATCAGCGCCGCTCCCTTTCAGTTAAGTCGGATTAACTGAGTTCGACCATAGTGCCATGGCTCACAGATGTCCAGAGGGGGATCGGAGACCACACACGCCACCGGGAGGCGGCGGGGGTACGCGGTCCGCGGAGCTCACACCGCGGACATTCAGGGAAAGCGCTGGTCAGATGCTTAGGCTAACCTGACCTAGCACAGGCTCTCCTTGCTTGCAAGTCGAGCCGATCAGGGGTTGACTCGGTGGCACCGACGGTCCGCGGCAACCGGATCGGCACCACCGGGAACACCCACCGGGAACACCCACCGATACGAGGAGCAACCGCCATGGCCACTCTCACCGGAATCAGCAACTGCACCGTCACCACGTGCTCGTTCAACGCCGACGCGGACTGCACGGCCCCGGCGATCACCGTGGCGGGATCACCCGACCACGCCGAGTGCGGGACGTTCATCTCGCTCGACGTCCGGGGCGGCCTCCCCACCGCGAGCGCGCACGTCGGCGCCTGTCAGCGCGTGGAGTGCACGCACAACAAGGACCTGCTCTGCTCGGCGGAGTCCGTGACGATCGGCTCCGGCGCGGACACCGCCGATTGCCTCACCTACTCCCCCGCGTAGGCGCCGCCGGCACGTGGGCCGGGGCGTCGGCCGGGATGTGGCCCGGGACTCAGCTCGCCCGGGCCACGTACTGGCCCATCTCGCGGACCACGTCCCCGACGGACTGCGCCCGGGTCATGAACGGCAGGTGCACGACATCGGCGTCGCGCCCGAGTGCGGTGAGAAGGTGGAGGCCGTCCGGGTCGACACCGAGGACGAACGGCGGGTGAGCCGGGTCGCCCGATCCCGCCAGGATCGCCAGGTGTTCCCCGAATCGCGCCCGGATCTCGTCCGCGAGACCGGGCGCCTCGGACGCCAGCGGGTCCGAGGGCACCGCGTCCAGGTCGCGGGCGAGAACCGTCCCCTCGTGGCCGAGACGGCGCACCTGCAGCTCGCCGAGCTCGATCTCGATCTCGACGACCCACCCCTCGCCCTGGCGTGACGCACGCGCCACCCCGAAACCGTAGAGGCTGGCGACGTGCACCTTCGCCTCGACGATCGGAGCGAACTCGTCGATCATCACGACCACCTCGACCGAGGAGCCCGGCTCCACGATCAGACCGGACCACGGTGCGGGGGCCCCGGTGACGACGACGGCGCCTCCGCCGATCCAGCGGTGCTGCGCGGAGACCATGACGTCCGAGCGGTCCCGGGTGCCACGGACGGCGACCGTGGCGATGCCCGCCCCGTCCAGAAGACGTCGGGCGCCCGTCACGACCGGATCCGACACGATCGGGTGCACTGCCATTGTTCGCCCTCCACGGGTCGCCAGCTACACGGCGAGATCTCGGGTACGAGAATAAGGTGACGCTCGCCTAAGTAAGGTACACCTAAGATGCACGAGTAGCCCGGCCGTTGTCAAGGGGGACGCCCTACAGTGGACGCGTGACCGACACCACAGCCGA
>NZ_JAALEC010000233.1:0-4975 GCF_014145205.1 Dietzia sp. DQ11-44 | reverse complement strand
CGCCGATCCGACCCCCGCCGGACCGCCGCGCCGCGTGCACGCCTTCCGCGACGATGCGCTCGGGTACGACGACGCCTCCGCCCTCGCGGAGAGAGTTCGCAGGCGGGAGGTCTCACCCGCGGAACTGGTCGAGGCCGCCATCGAGCGTTGCGCCACGGTGGACCCCGTTCTGGGCGCCCTGGTGCACACCGACTACGACCGCGCGCGCCACCGGGCGGAGTGGGTCCGGAACTCCCAGCTCTCCGCCCCGCTCGCCGGCGTGCCGTCGGCGTTCAAGGACGCGGTCCGGGTGGAGGGTCTGCCCATGACGCTCGGCTCGTCGGCGGTCCCCACCCGACCAGCCCTCCACGACGGCCCCTACGCACCGCTCTTCCGTGCGACCGGACTGATCCCGGTGGGCACGACCGCGATGCCGCCGTTCGGCTGGACCGCCGCCACCGAGCGACAGGGCGGGCTCGTCACCCGGAACCCGTGGGACACCGGCCGCACCAGCGGCGGGTCCTCGGGGGGATCCGCCTCACTGGTGGCCGCCGGCGCGTTGCCGATCGCGCACGCCAATGACGGCGGTGGGTCGATCCGGATCCCCGCGGCGGTCACCGGCCTGGTGGGGTTCAAGCCCAGTCGCGGCAGACACCCCGACGAGAAGTTCTCGGCGAACATGCCGATCCCGATCATCTCCCAGTCCGTGGTCACCCGGTCCGTTCGCGACACGGTGGCGTTCCTGACCGCCTTCGAAGCGGGACACCGTCCGGTGGGGGTCCCACCGCTGGGTACGGTCGCGCAGGCTCCCGGGCGCCGGCTGCGGATCGGCCTCGTCGAACACAGTCCCGCGGGCGACCCGACCGATGCGGCCACCCTGGCGGTGTTGCGGGAGGCCGCCGACCGGCTGGCGGCGTTGGGCCATGAGATCGTGCCGACCACCGCGCCGGTCCCGGACTCGTTCCGCGAGGACTTCATCGCCTACTGGGGCCTGCTCGCCCTGGGCACCTCCTCGGGCGGCCGGGGCATGTTCAGTCCGGAGTTCGCGGCGGAGCGGCTCGACCCGTTCACGATCGGCCTCGCCGCGATGGCCAGGCGGGGTCTGCCCTCACTCCCCCTGCACCTGTACCGCCTCTACCGGACCAGGCGGCGGTTCGACTCGGCGTTCGGCGAGTTCGACGTCTACCTCAACCCGGTGGTCAACCACGAGACCCCCGAGGTCGGGTACCTGGATGCGGACCTGCCCTACGAGACCCACCTCGAGCGGGTCTCCAACTGGGTCACCTTCACGCCCCTCCAGAACATCGCGGGATCGCCCGCCGTCTCGCTTCCCACCGGCCGGGCGCCGGACGGCCTGCCCATCGGCGTGCACCTGTCGGCGAGGATCGGCCACGATCGACTGCTCCTCGAACTCGCCTCCGAGTACGAGCAGGCCTATCCGTTCGCCCGCATCTGGGAGTGAACCTCACTCGTCCAGCAGCTGGGCGACACGCGGGCCGACCCGTCGCCGCAGGACCACCTCGGTGCGGGTGCGCAGGACACCCGGGGTGGCGATGATGGCGCTGAAGACCTCCTCGAGATGCGAGTGGTCCCGGGCCACGACACGGCACACGATGTCGAACTCCCCCGCCACGCTCATCACCTCGAGGACCTCGCGCACCTCCGCCAGGCCCGTACAGGTCGCCTGCAGCTTCGCCTGCGCGACCTGGATGTGGACCAGCGCCGAGAGCGGGAACCCGAGCGCGGCCGGATCGAGGGTCGGCGCCCACGACGCGATCACCCCCCGCGCCTCGAGCTTGTCCAACCGCGCCTGCGCCGTCCCGCGGGCCACTCCGAGGCGGCGGGAGAACTCGCGCACCCCGACCCTGGGGCCCGCCAGGACGATCTTCAGGAGTCGTCGGTCGGTGTGATCCAGATCGGCAGGCGCGTCCATGTGTCCATGCTAATCCGGTGGGCACTGCGCATTGTGTCCATCTCGCGGCGGAATGTGGCCGACATCCTGCACATGGTGCACTGCATCGCGCTGGCCACGTGACGCGCATCACCCACACGCCTAGCCTGGAGACACAGCCACTGTCGTCAGAAGGCCAGGTGTGACAGATGACCTCCCTACTCCACCCCTCGAGCGGCTCCCACGATGATCTGCCCCGAACCGGGCGGGCGGACGCCACCTCGTTCTCGCTCTCCGACCGCTACACGCGGGAGAGCGGCACGGTGTTCCTCACCGGCATCCAGGCCCTCGTCCGCACGGTCCGCGACCGCGCCCGACTGGACCGCAGGCAGAACCTGCTCACCGCCAGTCTCGTCAGTGGTTACGAGGGCTCGCCGCTGGCCGGCTACGACCTCGAGCTGGCCAGGCGCGGGACGTTCCTCGACCCGTTCGACGTGGTCCACCGCCCCGCCCTCAACGAGGAGGCCGCCGCCACGGCCGTCATGGGGTCGCAGCTCGCGCGACGCACGGGGACCCTACGCGCGACGGCCCACACCGGCGGCGCGCCACTGCAGGGCGTCGTCGGGTACTGGTACGGCAAGGCCCCCGGCCTGGACCGCGCGACGGACGCGATCCGCCACGCCAACCTCATCGGCACCGACCCCCACGGGGGCGCGGTGGCGCTGGTCGGGGACGACCCCGGAGCCAAGTCCTCCACCGTGCCGTGCTCGTCCGAGCTCGCGCTGGCAGACCTCTACCTCCCCACGCTCTACCCCGCGGACTCCCAGGACGTGCTGGACTTCGGCGTCCACGCTGCGATCCTCTCCCGGGTCTCGGGCCTGTGGTCGGCCCTGAAGATCTCCTCGCACGTCGCGGACGCCTCGTCCACCGCGCTGGTGGACCCGGATCGGATCCTGCCCGTCTACGGCGATCTGGGCACGAGTCCCCACGTGCCCTCGGGCCAGTTGCTCGGGTCCAGCCTCATGGAGTTGGAGCAGAACCAGCTCACGATCCGGATCCCCCGCGCGCTGGAGTACGCCCGGCTCAACCGACTCAACCGGATCGTGCAGTCGACCGCCGACGACCGGATCGGGATCGTCGCCGCCGGGAAGAGCTACCTCGACGTCCGCGAGTCGCTGCGCAGGTTGGGTCTCGACGACGCCGAGCTCGCCCGACGCGGCATCCGGATCCTCAAACTCGGCATGGTCTACCCGATCGAGCGCACGGTCCTCGACGAGTTCATGACCGGCCTCGACGAGGTGATCGTGGTGGAGGAGAAGCGCGACTTCATCGAGACGATGATCCGCGAGATCCACTTCCGACGGCCAGACGTCGCGAACGTCGTGGGCAAGACCCATGAGGACGGCTCCACCCTGTTCAGCCGCTTCGGTGAACTCGACGTCGACGCCGTGACCCGGGGCCTGGCGCAACGGCTGGGCCGCGTCCACGGGATAGAGTCGGCGGCCGCCTGGCTCGACGGACCGGGCCGCGGCCGCTCGCGGATCTCCCTGCCGCTGGCCACCACCCGCACCCCCTACTTCTGCTCGGGGTGCCCCCACAACAGCTCCACCAAGGTGGCGGACGGGACGCTCGTGGGCGGCGGCATCGGCTGTCACGCGATGGTCCTGCTAATGGACGAGGACCAGGTCGGCACCGTCACCGGGGTCACCCAGATGGGTGGCGAGGGACTCCAGTGGACCGGTATGGCCCCGTTCCTGACCGAACGCCACATGGTGCAGAACATCGGCGACGGCACGTTCATGCACTCGGGTTCCCTCGCCCTCCGCGCGGCCGTCGCCTCGGGCGACAACATCACCTACAAACTCCTCTACAACGGGACGGTGGCCATGACGGGCGGCCAGGACCCGGTCGGCGAGATGTCCCTGCCGGAGATCCTCCGGCTCCTGCAGGCGGAGAGGGTCGCCCGGATCGTCGTCACCACCGACGACGTCAAGGCCACGAGGTCCCAGGGACTGCCCCGCGGCATCGAGGTCCGCGACCGCCGCGACACGCTCGAGGTCCAGAAGGAGCTCGCCGCGGTCCCCGGGGTGACCGTGCTGGTCCACGACCAGTTCTGCGCGGCCGAGAAGCGCCGCCACCGCAAGCGCGGCACCTACCCCACCCCGGCGGAGCGGGTGGTGATCAACGAACGGATCTGCGAGGGGTGCGGCGACTGCGGCAAGAAGTCCAACTGCCTGTCGGTCCATCCGGTGGACACCGAGTTCGGCCGCAAGACCCGGATCGACCAGTCGACCTGCAACTTCGACTTCTCGTGCCTGGAGGGCGACTGCCCGGCCTTCGTCACCGTGGTCCCGGGCGTCGGGACCGAGCGCGTGGCGACCGCACCGGAACTGGACTCCGCCGCCCTCCCGGAACCGGACCGGGTCGCGGTCGACGCCGACCGCGGCTTCTCGCTGCGCCTCACCGGGATCGGTGGGACAGGGATCGTCACCGTCTCGGCCGTGCTGGCGACCGCCGCCGTGCTCGACGGCAACTCCGCCCGCACGCTCGACATGACGGGTCTGGCGCAGAAGGGTGGCGCGGTGGTCTCCGATGTCCGGGTGGCGCGGACGCCACTCGAGCAGCCCCCCAAGATCGGGGCCGGGGACTGCGACCTCTACCTGTGTTGTGACGGCCTCGTGGGCGCGGACGACGCCAACCTCAAGGTCGCCCACCCGGAGCGCACCACCGCGGTGGTCTCCACCACCCGGATCCCCACGGGGACCATGGTGATCGACACCGCCGTGCACTACCCGTCCACACCGGACATCCAGGCGGCCATCGACCGGGCCTCCGGGCGGGGCGTCTACCTCAACCCCGGCGAGATCACGGAGAACCTCTTCGGGTCCACGCAGGCGTCCAACATGCTCATGGTGGGGGCGGCGTACCAGAGCGGCGCCCTGCCGATCTCCGCCCGGGCCATCGAGCAGGCGATCGAGCTCAACGGAGTCGCGGTCGCGGCGAACATCCAGGCCTTCCGGCGTGGCCGCCAGGCCGTCGCCGATCCCGGGGCCCTGGCCGCGCTGGTCGCGGATCTGCACCGGCCGGTGTCGACCGCGACGCCGG
>NZ_JAALEC010000232.1:0-5833 GCF_014145205.1 Dietzia sp. DQ11-44 | reverse complement strand
TGCTACTGGGATGGCGTTCGACGCGGTCGACCACCCAGTACGCCACGGGGATCTTGAACCCGGCAAGGTGCTCGCGCAGGGCGTGCCCGACGGCGTCGAGGTCCCGCGGGCCGGTGCCCGGCGAGGAGTCCGGCGATGAGCCCTGTGCGGCATCCGCCCACTGGACCACGGCGCCGACCCGGTGCCCGAACCGCTCGTCCGGGACCCCGAACGCCACGGCGTCCTCGATCCCGGCCACCGCCTTGAGCGCGGCCTCGACCTCCTCGGCGAAGATCTTCTCGCCGCCGGAGTTGATCACCTGACTGGCCCGGCCGAGCATGATGATCGTGTCGGGGCCGTCGTACCGTCCGCGGTCCCCGGTGAACACCCGGCGGCTGCCGGCGATCTCCCGGAAGGTCTCGGCGGTCTTGGCCTCGTCCTTGTAGTAGCCGGCGGGCTGGTACCCGCTCTTGACGATCCAGCCGATCTCCTGCGAGTCGTCGGGCAGCGGTTCGTCGAAGTCGTCGACGAGCTGCAGGGTGGTACCCCTGGGGATCCGTGGTCCGTGGTCGGCGAAGAGCGACCCGTCGTCGAGATCGGCCTTGGTCACCACGCCCAGGCCGCCGAAGCCGCCCTCGGACGAGCCGAACGCGTCCATGATCATCAGATCGGGACGGAGCTCGAGCAGGTCCGCCTTGACCGAGGGCGAGAACAGGGCGGCTCCCGAGGAGACCATGAACATGCTCGAGGTGTCGGGGTCGGTCCGCCGCATCAGATCCACGAGTGGCCGGACCATCGCGTCACCGGCCACCACGGCGACCTGGATCTTCTCGGTCTCGATCTCCTCCAGGACGTCCGCGGCCCGGAAGTGCGGGAGGTAGTGCATGGTGCCGCCGGCGAACAGGCCGGTGAAGCTGGGCATGATGCCCGAGGTGTGGATGAGCGGGAGCAGGATGAGGTAGCGCATGGGGTCACCGCCCAGACCCGCCCTGGACTGGTGGAACTCGTCGGGCACCGGCTCACCCGTGTGGTAGTCCGCGCCACCTCCGAGGCTGCGCCACAGGTCCTCCTGACGCCACATCACACCCTTCGGTTTGCCCGTCGTGCCACCGGTGAACACCAGGTAGAGATCGTCGCCGCTCCGCTCCACCCCGGGGCGCTCCGCCGACGCCGCCTCCAGGGTCTCGCGGGCGGGGAGGACACCGTCCGGAAGGGTGTCGACGCCCGAGCCGTCCTCCACCATGATCGTGTGCCGGACGGCGTCGAGCCCTCGTACGGCCTCGGTCACCGCGGCGCCGAACTCGCGGTGGAACACCAGCACGCTGGTGTCGGAGTAGTCGTAGAGGTAGCGCAGCTCCGGGCCCGAGTAGCGGTAGTTGATGCTGATGGTCACCGCCCGCAGTTTGAGGACTCCGAGGATCAGCGCCAGACAGTCCACCCCGTTGCGCAGGTGCACACCGACGTGGTCGCCGGCCCCGACGCCCAGGGAGGCGAGCGCCGAGGCCCACCGGTTGGCCTCGGCCTCCAGGTCGGCGTAGGTGAGACGACGTTCGCCCTCCACCACCGCCAGACGGTCGGCGCCGTAGGCGTCCACGGCGTGTTCGAAGAGGTCGGCCAGGTTGTGTGCCATGTGGTGTCCTCCGTGACGGGGTCGGGTGTGCTGTCTCGGGCGAGCGTCCGGTCTCAGACCGGGGTGATGGGCAGTGGCGTGCGGGCCGGTCCGAAGTCGAACGCCGCCCCGGTGCTGATCCGGGTGACGGCGACCTCGTCGGACTCCTTCGCTGGTACGTCTCCGAGCCGGAGGACGGCCTCGACCCGGGAGCCGTCCGAGGGCACGCGCTCCACGGTCCAGTGCGGGTCGACCGCCTGTGCCGCCGCGGCGAGGGGGCGCAGGCCGTCCCGGGCGAGCAGGGGCATCCAGGTGTCGTCGGCGAACGCGTCCGCCGCGGTGTCCCAGGTGACGGTGACGCTCGCGCCGTCGCCGGAGACCGACGACGAGTACCCCGTGTAGGCGGTCGGACCGGCCAGCGGGTGGAGATCGAGCACGGCGGCCAACCCGTGTGCGTCCCCCTCCACGCCGAGGACGTCTCGGATCCGTCCCGCGGCGACCCCCGCGATCCCCGTCGCCTGGTAGGCGAGCAGCCGGTCCGCGGTCTCGGCGTCCGACCGGCGACGCACCGACTGGTGGAAACCCACCGCCAGCAGGTGCATCTGCAGGTACACCTCGCGGGTCATGCGGACGAGCGCGGCCGCGGTGAACTCGGGGAAGCTCAGATCCGTCAACAGCGGACCGGCGTAGTCGTCCCGAGGGCCCTCACCGGTGGTGTCCCGCGGTTCCGGCGGCTCGAAGGCGAAGTCGATCAACCGGCTGCTCGCGGACTCGACCGCCGGCTCGGGCCACGCCGCCGGCTCTGAATCCGGGTCGATCCGCACGGTCCAGTGACAGTGCGGCGTCCGGCCCTCCGGGCTGCGCGGCGGACGGTGGACGGGCTCCACGACGGCCCGGGGGTTGGTGGCCAGCGCGGTGGCCGGGAAGGTGGGGTCCTCGATGTCGTGGCACATCGTGGTGACGAGCCGGTCCCCCATCGGTTCGACGTCCATCAGCGCACCGCAGTGGTCGAGCCAGAACTCGCCGTGGTCGTGGTCGGTGACCGCGTACCGGAAGTCCATGAACTCCGGCGGCGCCCCCACATCCAGTTGGAAGCCCTTGAAGATCTCCGCGACGCCGTCTCCCGTGATCGACAGCGCCTCCTTCATGCGCCGGGTGTAGTGCGGGCTCGCGGCCTGCCACTCCTCGATCGCCACATCGCGCATCCCGTCCACACCGAACTCGCCGAGCAGGGCCGGCATCCCCGCCCGGTCGATGAGCTGGCCGATCAGCAGCAGGTCGGGCAGCAGCCTGGCGAGCCTGGCGTGGTCGAGGGACTCCAGGGGGTCGCTGTTGACGATCCGGTCGCGCGCGGCCACCGGACTCAGACCTCGTCCGGGGCGGACACCGGCCACAAGGGGGCCGGGCTGTCCTCGATGCGATACCACCCGGCCGGCTTGTCCCCGGCCGCCTCGAACCGGGCCTTCATCGAATCGGTGAGCGCGTCGGCCTCGTACATCCGCATGAACAGGTCCACCACGTTGCCGAAGTCGAAGAAGTCGCGGTGCCACTTCCACTTCTGGTCACCGTTGTAGAGGAACCACGACCCGCCGAGCCCGTGGACCTCGTACGGCTTCCCGGTCTTCGGGTCGACGGTGTCTCGGGCGATCTGCTTCCACAGACAGAGCACGTCGCCGGTCTCGGGGTCGATGATGGTCCGGATGTAGGGGTACTCCCAGCCGTCGAGCCCGGCCATCTCCTGGCCCAGCGCGATGTCGCGGATCTCGTCCCGGCCGACGGCCATGAAGTCGTCCTTGGTGCCGTAGTTCCAGCCGTAGGTGGCGTCCTCGGCGTAGAAGTCGGCGAGCGGGGTCCAGTCCTTGTTGCGCTCGCACTCGGCGTTGGCCTCGATCCAGCGCTGCACGAACTCGGCGATCTCGGCGCGGTCGTATCGGGTCACGTCACTCACTCCTGGTGGGTCTGGTTCTCGACGAGGCGGAGTGCCTGCGTCGGGCAGTACTTGACGGCGGCCTTGACGGCCTCGAGCTGGTCGTCGGGGACCACGCCCCGCTTGGCACGCACCTTGGCCTCGGAGCCCTTGCCGACCGTGAACCAGTCGGGGGCCTCCGCCTGACATTCGGCGTGCCCCTGGCACAGGTCGAAGTCCACCTCCACCCGCATCGGCTGCTGCCCGCTCACCTGCGCTGCCTCCTCCGGTAGCGGACGGTGCACGGCTGGGCCAGCTGGACGACCATCTTGGAGTGGTCGTTGTGGTAGCTCTCGGGCGGCTGCGCGAGCTCGAACTCGAACTCCCGCAGCAGGATCGAGAAGATGGCCTTGATCTGCAGCTGGGCGAACGCCGCGCCCACGCAGCGGTGCCGTCCGGCGCCGAAGGGGATCCAGGTCCACCGGTTGACGATGTCCTCCTGGCGCGGCTCGGCATAGCGTTCCGGGTCGAAGGAGTCGGGGTCCGGGAAGTCCTCCGGCAGCCGGTTGGAGACCGCGGGGGACGCCGCGACGGTCTGCCCGGCGCGGACGACGTGGTCGCCGATCTGCACGTCCTCCTGCGCCACCCGCATGAGGATGATCAGCGGCGGGTGCAGACGCAGCGTCTCTTTCAGGGCGTTCTCGACCCTGGGCATCTGACGCAACGCCCCGAAGCTGTACTCGGCCCCGTCGGAGTAGACCTCGTCGAGTTCGGCGACCACCTGCGCGAGGTAGTCCGGGTGCTTGAGCAACTCGATGAGCATCCACGCGCTGGTACCGGAGGTGGTGTGATGTCCGGCGAACATCATGGAGATGAAGATGCCGGTGACCTCGTCCGGGGTGAACCGGTACGTGCCGTCGTCGTTCTTGACGGAGACCAGGACGTCGAGGAGGTCGCGGTCCTCCTTGCTCGCCGGCGGCTCGGCCATCCGCTGGTCCATGATCCCGGAGACCAACTCGACCAGCCCCGCTCGCGCCGCGTCCCGCTTGCGGAACGCGGGGATGTCTGCGTAGGCGTCGATGTACGCGTGGGGGTCGGTGCCCTGCTCGAGATCGTGGTAGAGGTGCGCGAACCGGGCGTCGAGCTGCTCGCGGAACTTCGGACCGATCAGGCACGCCGAGGAGGTGTAGATGGTGAGCTCGGAGAACCACTCGAGGAGGTCGATCTCACCCTCGTCGCCCCACTCGCCCACCATGCGCTGGACCTCGCGGGGGATGGTGACGGCGTGCTGGCGCATGTGCTCGCCGCGCAGCGCGGTGTTGTGCAGCATCTCCGAGCGGCGCTCGGGGCTGGCGTCGAACACGACGCCCTCACCGAACACCGGCGTCATGAACGGGTAGGCGGCGGCCTGGTCCAGCGACTCGTCCGGCGCACGGAAGAAGGCCTCGTTCGCGGCCGCCCCGGAGGCCAGGCAGATGTCGCGGTCGACGATCTTGAACACGCCGAGGTCGCCGCACTCCTCACGGACCCGCCAGAACAGGCCGATCGGGTCGGTACGGAGTTCGTCCATGTGCCCGAGCTCCCCCTCGCCGTCGGAGACCCGACGCGGCTCGGTGAGGGTGGAGAAGTCCGTGGGCTTGTCGGTGGAGCTGTCGGTACTGGTCACGAGTAGTCCTCCTCGATTGGGGCCTCCGGCTGGATCTCCAGCTCGGTGATCTGGGCGCCGCGGGGCATCGACACCATGGCGGCGACCCCCCGGGCGAGGTCGGCCGGCTTACACATGCGCGGGTGACGACCGAAGCCGTGCTTGACCCAGTCGTTGATGACCGACTCCGCGGTCTCCGGGTCGAACTCGGTGCCCATCTCGGTCATCACCGGGCCCGGGCGGACCACGCCGAGGCGGATCCCCGTGCCCTCGAGTTCCTTGCGGGCCTGGTGGGCCATGGTCTCCAGGCCGGCCTTGGCCGCGACGTACGCCCCGGAGCGGGGCCGGGCTGTGTAGGCGACGTCGGAGCCGATCAGGACCACGTCGCCCCGACGGCGATCGACCATCCCGGGGACCACCGCGTGGAGCAGCCGCTGCACGGCGAGCAGGTGGATGTCGATCTGCGAGGCGAAGTCGTCCGGCTCCATCTCCCACACGCGGGCCATCTTCAGGGTGCCCGCGCTGGAGACCAGGACCTCGGGAGGGCCGTACGCCTCACCGGCGGCGGCCACGAACGCCGCCACCGACTCCGCGCTGGTCACGTCGACCGGTCGTGCGGTGGCCCGTCCCCCGGCCTCCCGGATCCGGCCCACGAGGTCGTCGAGGCGGTCGGCGCGGCGGGCCCCCACGACCA
>NZ_JAALEC010000231.1:0-14951 GCF_014145205.1 Dietzia sp. DQ11-44 | reverse complement strand
GGCACGACCGTGCCGCCGCGGGGGGAGTCCACGACGTCCGCCACCACGACCGTGACGTTGTCGGGGCCACCGGACCGCAGCGCGAGCTGGACGAGCCGCTCGGCGGCGGCGTCGGCGGACCCGGTCCCGAGGGTCTCGGCGATGGTCTCGGCGCTCACCGGGTCGGACAGGCCGTCCGAGCACAGCAGGTAGCGGTCGCCGACCCGTGCCTCCCGGACGGCGGTGGTGGGCTCGACGGGATCTCCGGTGAGCGCCTTGAGGATGAGCGAGCGCCGCGGGTGCACGTGCGCTTCCTCGGCGGTGAGCTCGCCGCGGTCGACGAGCGACTGGACGAAGGTGTCGTCCTTGGTGATCTGCGTGAGGACGTCGTCGCGGAGCAGGTAGGCGCGCGAGTCGCCGACGTGGAGCAGTCCCATGCGCCGGCCGTCGAAGAGCAGGGCGGTGAGGGTGCAGCCCATGCCCTCGGCCTCGGGATGCGCCTCGACGTGCGCGGCGATCGCCTGGTTGCCCTCGTGCATTGCCCGGCTGAGCGCGCCGGCGAGGTCCGACCCCGGTTGGTCCTCGTCGAGCTTGGCCAGGGTCGCGACCATGATCTGGCTGGCCAACTCGCCCGCGGCGTGGCCACCCATGCCGTCGGCCAGCACGAGGACCCGGGGCGCGGCGTACGCGGAGTCCTCGTTGTTGTCCCGCACCATCCCCGTGTGGGAGCGGGCGGCGTAACTGAGCGCGGGGGTCACGCGCGCAGCTCGATCACGGTCTTGCCGATCCGGATCGGCGTGCCGGCGGCCACCTTGACCGGGGTCGTCACCCGCGTCCTGTCCAGATAGGTGCCGTTGGTCGAACCGAGGTCCTCCAGGAACCAGTCCGGCCCGTGGGGCGACAGCCTGGCGTGTTGGTTGGATGCGTAGTCGTCGTCGATCACCAGGGTGCACGAGTCGGCCCGGCCGAGCAGGACCGGCTGTTCGGACAGCGTGATGCGGGTCCCGGCGAGGGCGCCCTGGGTGACGACGAGGTGGCGGATCGCCTTGGTGCCGCGGCCGAGGAAGCCGCCCCGGCGCTCACCCTGGCCGCCCGACCGCATCCCGACGTTGCCGAAGACGTCGGTCTTCAGCGCCCGCAGGACGAGGTAGATGAACAGCCACAACAGCACCAGGAGGAGGCCACGCGAGAGTTGTAGGACGAGTCCCTGCACGAGTTCGGTCCTCCCCTCTCCGGTCAGGTCACCTCGGGCAACGTGTGATCGCCCCCGGAGGTTCCCGGGGGTCCATGCCTGTCGAGGCTAGTCGAACCGGACGGTTATCTCCGAGTGTCCGACGCGGATCACGTCGCCGTCCGCCAGCTGCCAGTCCTGAACGGGGCCCTCGTTGACCGTGGTCCCGTTGGTGGAGCCCAGGTCGGTCAGGACCGCCTCGCGGCCGTCGAACCGGATGTCCGCGTGCTGCCGGGACACCCCGGTGTCAGGGAGGCGGAAGGCCGCGTCCTGGCCGCGGCCGAGCAGGTTGGAGCCGCGCTGGAGGCGGAAGGTGCGCCCGGATCCGTCCTCGAGGTGCAGTGTCACCGTGAGCGAGGCCCGACCCTGGGTGATCTGCGTCGGGGCGTCGGACGGGCCACCCCAGCCGGTGTTCTGGCCTGCGGACCCGGACCGGGTGGCGACGGGGTAGTTGGAGGCGGGTGCCTGCATGGGGTTCTTCTCCTGACTGGCGCCCGGCGACGCGGGGGACGGCGACGACGGAGCCGGATGGCCCGGTGCCGGTGCCGGCGCGGCGGCCGAGATGTGGAACGGGACGGCGTCGGGGTCCACGACCCCGTTGATCCGCATCTGCCCGGTGTGCAGGTCGTCGCGTTCGACGAAGGTGACGGTGACCGGGCCGTAGGTTTCCCAGCCCTGCTCCGCGATGTGGTCCGAGAGATGGCGGGAGAAGGTCTTGACGGCCAGGGCCTCGTCCTCCGTGAAGGACGCGTAGTCCGACCGGGCGAGGGTGATGGTGTAGCTGTTGGAGACCAGCAGGTGACCGTCGACCACCTTGAGAGAGGCCTCGGACTGCTTCCGCAGCTGCGCCTCCACCTCGGCCGCCACCACCTTGCCGCCGAAGAGACGGGCGAAGGCGTCCCCGACCGCGCCCTGGAGTGTGCGTTCGAACTTGCCGACGATTCCCACGAGCGCCTCCTCTTCCCTGGTACGTGTCCGGACGTCCGGCCGCCGCGCGTGTCGGCGGCATCCGGTCGATCATAGAGGCGGGGGCGGCCCGAAGCACGTGTCCCGCATCCCCGGAGGTCGCGGGGTGAGGCTCCACCAGCGGATTGGTACGGCCGGTGTGGCGCGTGTTAACGTATTCGGGCGTTACTCGGGCGAGTGGCGGAATGGCAGACGCGCTGGCTTCAGGTGCCAGTGTCCTTCGGGACGTGGGGGTTCAAGTCCCCCTTCGCCCACCAGCCGAGTGCAGCCGAGGGTGCACCCGTGAGCCGGCCGAGAGGCCGGCTCTTCGCATTTCGGGCCGGGGAGTGGGGCGCGGGCGTTGCACACGTCACCTGAATCGGGTTCAATAATCGGCGTGACGTAGGCTCACGCGGAAGTTCTCCCGGAGGTCGGCGCCACCATGCCGACGGACCGGAGAGCAACGTCCTCATGGTGGACGGAGCAGAGATCACCCTCTCGCCCGCGCCACCCGTGAGCCCGCATCCCACAGCTCGGATCCCCATCGGTGCCCGACGCGATCAGCGGACGATCCCACCCCGGGTCCCGAACACGATGTAATGAACGGACATTGTCTGGGTCGGTGCACGCGCGTCGGCTCTCCACAACGCTGTCGAAGGAACCCCCACATGGCCTCGAGCCTCGAAGAGATCCCCGATATGACCCCGGAGACCGACATCCGGGACACCGCGGACGCCCCCTCGGTGATCGGCGTGGTCGCCGAGTCCGATCCCGCGGAGAGGCGGGTGGCCGCCACCCCGGCGACCGTCGCGAAGTTGATCGGCCTGGGCTACCGGGTCGTGGTGGAGAACGGGGCGGGAACGCGCGCCGAATTCTCGGACGCGGCCTACGCCGAGTCGGGTGCCGACCTGGTGGAGGGTGACGAGGCCTGGTCGAGCGACGTCGTGTTGAAGGTCGCGGTGCCCACGGAGTCCGAGGTGGCCCGGATGCGGTCCGGTGCGACCCTCGTGGGACTCCTGGCGCCCGCCCAGAACGAGCGGTTGCTGTCCGTCCTGGCCGAGCGCGGGGTCACCGCACTGGCGATGGACGCGGTCCCGCGGATCTCCCGGGCCCAGTCGATGGACGTGCTCAGCTCCATGGCCAACATCGCCGGCTACCGCGCCGTGATCGAGGCCGCCCACCACTTCGGCCGGTTCTTCACCGGACAGGTCACCGCGGCGGGCAAGGTCCCGCCGGCCAAGGTGCTGGTGGCCGGGGCTGGGGTCGCCGGTCTGGCGGCGATCGGTGCGGCCAGCAGCCTCGGGGCGATCGTCCGCGCCACCGATCCGCGGCCCGAGGTGGCCGACCAGGTGGGGTCGATCGGCGGCGAATACCTGCCCGTCGAGGTCCCGGACGAGGAGAAGGTCGTCTCCACGGACGGCTACGCCAAGGCCACCAGCGAGGCCTACGACCGCGCCGCCGCGGCCCTGTACTCGGCCCAGGCGGCCGACGTGGACATTGTCATCACCACCGCGCTGATCCCGGGCCGGGCGGCCCCGCGCCTGCTCACCGCCGCGGATGTGGCGTCGATGAAGCGCGGCTCGGTCATCGTGGACATGGCCGCCGCCCAGGGCGGCAACGTCGAGGGCAGCGTCGCCGACGAGGTCGTGGTGACCGAGAACGGCGTGACGATCATCGGGTACACCGATCTCGCCGGGCGCCTGCCCGCACAGGCATCGCAGTTGTACGGCACCAACCTGGTCAACCTCACCAAGCTCGTCACCCCGGAGAAGGACGGTCGGTGGGCGCTGGATCTGGACGACGTCGTCCAACGCGGGGTGACCGTGGCCAAGGGCGGCGAGGTCATGTGGCCGCCCCCGCCGGTTCAGGTCAGCGCCGCCCCCGCGGCGGCGGCTGCCGCTCCGCTCGAGCCGCGCGCGGAGAAGAAGAAGATGTCTCCCGGCGCCAGGCTCGGACTGATCGCCGTGGGCATGGCGGTGCTACTCCTGCTCACGGCCGTCGCGCCGGGTGACATCCCGCGCCACATCACCGTGTTCGTCCTGGCGATCGTGATCGGCTACTACGTGATCGGCAACGTCCACCACGCGCTGCACACACCGCTCATGTCGGTGACCAACGCGATCTCCGGTGTGATCGTCGTGGGCGCGCTCCTGCAGATCGGGATCGACAACACCGCCGGCCTGGTCCTGGCCACCATCGCGATCCTCGTCGCGTCCATCAACGTCTTCGGCGGCTTCGCCGTGACGCGCCGCATGCTCGGCATGTTCTCGAAGGGAGCCTGAGTAGATGTCACTCGTGACCGCCGCCAACGCGGCCTACCTCGTCGCCGCGCTGCTGTTCATCATGTCCCTGGCCGGCCTGTCCAAGCACGAGACCGCCCGTCGGGGCCTGAGCTTCGGCATCGCCGGCATGGCGCTGGCGCTCCTGGCCACCGTCGCGCTGGTGATCGACCACCAGCCCGCCACCATCGGGATCGTCCTCATGGTGGTGGCGGTGCTGATCGGCGCGACCCTCGGGCTGCTGCGCGCCCGCCGGGTGCAGATGACCGAGATGCCCGAGCTGATCGCCCTGCTCCACTCCTTCGTGGGCCTGGCCGCGGTGCTGGTGGGCTGGAACGGTTACCTCGAGCCCGAACTGCACGGTGAGCTCACCGGCTCGCTGCTGGACATCCACCACGCGGAGGTGTTCATCGGCGTGTTCATCGGCGCCATCACCTTCACCGGCTCGATCGTGGCCTACCTCAAGCTCTCGGGGAAGATGAAGTCCGCGCCGCTGGTGCTGCCGGGCAAGAACCTCATCAACGCCGGGATCCTGGTGGCGTTCATCGCGCTCACCGCGGCGTTCGTCATCAGCCCGGCACTGTGGATGCTCGCGCTGGTCACGGTGCTGGCGCTGGCCCTGGGCTGGCACCTCGTGGCAAGCATCGGCGGCGGCGACATGCCGGTCGTGGTCTCGATGCTCAACTCGTACTCCGGGTGGGCCGCCGCCGCGACGGGCTTCCTGCTCGGCAACGACCTGCTCATCGTCACCGGCGCACTGGTCGGCTCGTCGGGCGCCTACCTGTCCTACATCATGTGCAAGGCCATGAACCGGTCGTTCTTCTCCGTCATCCTGGGGGGCTTCGGCATCGAGGCCGCCTCGGGCGAGGGCAAGGACCACGGGGAGCACAGCGAGATCGACGTCGCCGGCGCCGCCGAGCTGCTGGCGGGCGCCTCGAAGGTGATCATCGCCCCGGGCTACGGCATGGCCGTGGCGCAGGCGCAGTACCCCGTCGCAGATCTCACCCGCACCCTGCGCGAGCGGGGCGTCGACGTCCGCTTCGCCGTGCACCCCGTCGCCGGTCGTCTGCCCGGGCACATGAACGTGCTGCTCGCCGAGGCCAAGGTGCCGTACGACATCGTGTTCGAGCTCGACGAGATCAACGACGACTTCGCCGACACCGACGTGGTCCTGGTGATCGGCGCCAACGACACCGTCAACCCGGACGCCGCCGAGGACCCGGGCAGCCCGATCGCCGGCATGCCCGTGCTCCACGTGTGGGAGGCCGCCGATGTGGTCGTGTTCAAGCGGTCCATGGCCGCCGGATACGCCGGCGTGCAGAACCCGTTGTTCTTCCGCGACAACACGCAGATGCTGTTCGGCGACGCCAAGGACCGTGTCGACGACATCCTGGGCGCGCTCAAGGAGCAGCCGGTCGGGGTGGGCCGCTAGAACCGGCCGGATAACCCGGTACGACGACGAGGAGGCGGTCCCACGCGGGACCGCCTCCTCGTCACTGTTCGGGTGGAACGGTCGATCAGGTTGACTAGGTCGAGGAGGTGGGCGGGGCCGCGGTGGCCGCCTCCGGCTCCTCTTTCCCTGTGACGACCACGGCGTCGGTGCCGAGCCCATCGCCCTCGAGGGCGTCCTGGAAGTAGGCCATCTCGCGGTGGTAGGCCTTGTCCAGGCCCTCCCGCTCGTCCTCCTCGGTGACCCGCAGGCCCATCGTCTTGTCCAGGACGAAGGCGATGAGCAGCGTGACGGTGAAGGAGTAGGCCAGCACCGCCGCCGTGGCCAGGGCCTGGGCCCCGAGCTGCCCGAACCCGCCGCCGAACAGCAGTCCGGCCTCGCCGACGGGGGAGGCGGGATCGGCGATCACACCGATGAGCAGCGTGCCGATGATGCCCGCGACCATGTGTAGCCCGGCCACGTCGAGCGAGTCGTCGTAGCCGAGGCGGTACTTCAGGCCCACCGCGTAGTGGCAGACCACGCCGCAGATCAGGCCGATCGCGATGGCACCGAGCGGGCTGACCGCGGCGGCGGCCGGGGTGATGCCCACCAGACCGGCCACGAGCCCGGAGGCCACTCCCAGAGTCGTGGGGTGCTTGGCGCGGACCTGCTCGGTGATCATCCAGGCCAGCGCGCCACACAGTCCGGCGACCACGGTGTTGAGCGCGGCCACCGCAGCCGTGTTGCCCGCGGCGACGGCGGAGCCGGCGTTGAAGCCGATCCAGCCGGCGAACAGCATGCCGGCGCCGAGGAACGTCAGGGGAACGCTGTGCGGTCTGCTGATCGTGGGGAAGCCGGTTCGTCGACCGAGCACGAGCACCAGCGCGAGCGTCGCGACACCGGCGTTGATGTGGATGGCGGTGCCGCCCGCGAGGTCGATGGCCCCCAGGTTGTTGGCGATCCACCCACCCGTGACCGACCCGTCGTCGGAGTCGAAGGCGAACACCCAGTGGGCCACGGGGAAGAACACCAGTACCGGCCACACGATGGCGAAGACCAGCCAGGTGGAGAAGCGCATACGGTCCGCCACCCCGCCGGCCACGAGGGCGACGGTGATCCCCGCGAAGAGCAGGAGGAACCCGGCGAACAGGGCGGGCGGCAGGCCTGGCGTCTCGGGCTCGGCCATGATGCCCCTCAGGCCCAGGTACTCGAGCGGATCGCCCAGCACACCGGCGCCCCCGACCGAGTCGCCGAAGGTCAGCGAGTAGCCGAAGAGGACCCACAGCACGGCCATCACGGCGACCGCGCCGATCGTCATCATCATCATGTTGAGCGTGCTGCGGATGCTGACCATGCCGCCGTAGAACAGGGCCAGGCCGGGGACCATGAAGGCCACCGCGACCATGGCCGCGAGCACCCAGGCGGTGTCGGCCGCCGCTATGGCTACGTCCATGTTTCTCTCTTCTCTGTGAGGCCACTCCCGGGCGGGGCGACGTGGGGACCGTGCGTTTCACAGTGTGATCCGGTGTTGCTTACTGGCAGGTACCGCGATCGTTTCCATTCGGTTACCGCCGCGGGGGCGAACCGCGCCCTGAGTCGAGAACGCAGCGAAGTACGCAGTTAGACGCGGCTTTTCGCCTGCCGAATCCCGTTACATCGCGGTAACCAGCCGCAGGTTTAACAGCAGTACATTATGACCACCACGCAGAAACCCTCGGATCAGGAGACGTCATGACAGTCACCGCAGACCCCTCCGTCGGGGTCGCCGACCGTGCGAACGGCGAGAGCAGGCGGTCGTCGTTCCCGACGCTCGACGCCGCCCGGGAGGCCGAGAGCGCGCCCGGCACCCTCGCCCGGATGGTCGCGGACACCGGGACGCGATTCGTCCTGGCCGTGTTCACCAACCTCCGGGGCAAGCCGTGCGCCAAGCTCGTCCCGGCCTCCGCGGTCGACCAACTGGAGGCCGGGGAGCTGGGCTTCGCCGGGTACGCCGCCGACGCGATCGGCCAACAGCCCAGGGACCCCGACCTCCTCGTCGTCCCCGACCCCCGCTCCTTCACCACCCTCGACTTCATCAAACCCGGACTGGCCCTGGTGCACTGCGACCCCTGGGTGAGCGGGGAGCCGTGGCGCTTCGCGCCGCGCGTCATCCTGGGACGGATGCTCGCGGACGCCGCGACCGACGGTCTCGAGCTCAAGGTCGGGGCGGAGGTCGAGTATTTCCTGGTCCGCAAGAACGCCGACGGGTCGCTGTGCACCGCCGATCCCAAGGACGACGAGTCCCACCCGTGCTACGACGCCCGGGGCGTGACGCGGATGTTCGAGCACCTCGCCGGGGTCTCGGACGCGATGAACGTGCTCGGCTGGGCCAACTACGCCAACGACCACGAGGACGGCAACGGGCAGTTCGAGCAGAACTTCGCCTACGACGAGGCGATGGTCACCGCCGACAGGGTCATGACGCTGCGCTACATCATCTCCATGCTGGCCGAACAGCGGGACATGATCGCCACCTTCATGCCCAAGCCGTTCTCCGACCGCACCGGATCGGGGATGCACCTGCACATGTCCCTCTGGCGCGACGGACACCCGGTGTTCCCCGCGGTCGGCGACGACCGGTACGGACTGGGGCTCTCGCCCACCGCGTACTCGTTCATCGCGGGCGTCCTCACCCACGCCGCCGGCATGCACGCGGTGCTGTGCCCCACCATCAACTCCTACAAACGTATTGGGGCGCGCACGACCGCGTCGGGGGCCACGTGGTCGCCCACCGACGCGACCTACGGCGGTAACGACCGCACGCACTACCTGCGCGTCCCCGACGGCAATCGCGTCGAGCTCCGGGGAGGCGACGGCTCGGCCAACCCCTACCTGGCCGTGGCGGTGCAACTGGCCGCCGGCCTCGACGGCGTGCGGCGGGAACTCGACCCCGGCGTGCCGGCCACGGTCGGCGAGGCCACCCACACCCTGCCGCCGACCCTGCTGCACGCCGTGGAGGAGATGGGCCGGGACGAGGTCGTCCGCGCCGCACTGGACATCGGTGGCGACGGGGTGGCCGCGTACTACGCCGACCTCAAGCGCGAGGAGTTCATCTCCTGGCACAACACCGTCACCCAGTGGGAGATCGACGAGTACCTCACCGCGCTGTGACGCGCGGCGGCGGCCCTGACGGCCGCCCGCCTCCACTCCCTCCACACCCTCACCTCGACCTCACCAGGAGAACCCCATGTGCGGCATCGTCGGACTCCACCTGCGCGACCCGGAGCTCGAACCCCGGCTCGGCGACCTGCTCACCACCATGCTCGGTGAGATGACCGACCGCGGTTCGGACTCGGCCGGAGTCGCCGTCTACGGCAACCCCGACTGGACCCCGGCGGGATCGGCCACCGTCACCGTGCTGGCGGACGGCGTCGACGCGCCGGCGCTGGCCTCGCGTGTCGGCACCCACCTGGGCTGCGAGGTGTCGGGACGCGAGCTGGGTGCCACCGTGCTCCTGTCCGCCGGGACCGACCCCGAGACCCTGGCCTCCGCCGTTCGAAGCGCGGTCCCGGAGGTGGTCCTGGTCGGCCTGGGCAGCGAGCTCGCCGTCCTCAAGGGCGTCGGCCTGCCGCTGAACCTGGCCGAGGGTTTCGGCCTACCGGGGGCCTCGGGATGGCAGGGCGTCGGGCACACCCGCATGGCCACCGAGTCCGCCGTCACCCCGGCCGGTTCGCACCCCTTCTCCGTGGGTCCGGACCAGTGCATCGTCCACAACGGGTCCTTCTCCAACCACGCCTCGGTGCGCCGCGAACTGGCCCGCCGCGACATCCACTGCGACACCCTCAACGACACCGAGGTGGCCGCTCGCTTCGTGGCGGAGCAGATCGCCCGCGGTGCGGAGATCGACCAGGCACTGGCAGAGATGGCCGGCGTCCTCGACGGCTTCTACACCCTCCTGGTGTCCACGGCCGAGGAGTTCGCGGTGGTGCGAGACCCGATCGCCTGCAAGCCCGCAGTGATCGCCGAGACCGACCGCTACGTGGCCATGGCCTCGGAGTACCGGGCGATGGCGCACCTGCCGGGCATCGACCAGGCGCACCTCTACGAGCCCGAGCCGGGCCGCGTGTACCACTGGCGCCGCTGAACCCCCGGCACCACCGCAGCACCGCAGCACCCCACCAGGAAGGAAGAACGATGACCGTCACGCCGGAACAGGCCTTCGCACCGCAGGAGCTCGGACCCCTCGGCGACGCGCCGACCACCGCCCCGCACGTGATCGACGTCCGGAAGACCGGGTTGCGCGAGACCAACCGGATCCTCCAGGACTCCGACGGCACCGGCAGATACCTGCTCACCGGTCCCAGGGGGGCGCACGCGCTCGCGGTCGGCCTGGAGAAGCCGGACGAGGTCGTGATCGACGGCCCCACCGGGTACTACACCGCGGGAATGAACGACGGCGCCCTCGTGACGGTCAACGGGAACGTGGGGGTCGGGGTGGCCGAGAACATGATGTCGGGGACGGTGCGGGTCACCGGGTCGGCCTCCCAGTCCGCCGGGGCGACGGCCCACGGCGGGCTGCTGGTGATCGAGGGGGACGCCGGCGCCCGGTGCGGGATCTCGATGAAGGGGGTGGACATCGTCGTCGGCGGTTCGATCGGCCACATGAGCTGCTTCATGGGGCAGGCCGGGCGCCTGGTCGTCCTGGGCGACGCCGGTGACGCCCTCGGCGACTCCCTCTACGAGGTCCACATCTACGTGCGGGGCCGGGTCGAGTCCCTCGGCGCCGACTGCGTCGAGAAGGAGATGCGGTCCGAGCACCACACCGAGCTCGGGGAGCTGCTCGACCGGGCGGGCGTCACCGGGATCTCGACCGCGGAGTTCCGGCGTTACGGCTCCGCCCGCACCCTCTACAGCTTCGACGTGGACAACGCCTCCGCCTACTGACCGCCCCGCCACCCTCCCCGACAGGAGCCAGACATGCCCTTCGACGGACACACCCGAACCGACCAGGCATCCCCCCCGCAGATCCCGACAGGAACCGTCGACCCGACCCTGCGCGAGTCCGCCACGTTCCCCCGTCCGGTGATCCACGAGATCCAGCGCGCCGCCGCGACCGGGATCTACGACATCCGCGGCTGGGGCGCCAAGCGCACGGTGCCGCACTTCGACGACCTGCTGTTCCTGGGCGCCTCGATGTCCCGGTACCCGCTCGAGGGATACCGCGAACGCTGCGGCACCGACATCACCCTGGGCACCCGGCACGCCTCGAGGCCCCTCCACCTGGACATCCCCGTGACCATCGCCGGGATGAGCTTCGGGGCCCTGTCGGCGCAGGCCAAGGAGGCCCTCGGTCGCGGGGCCAGCGCGGCGGGCACCTCCACGACCACCGGCGACGGCGGGATGACCGCGGAGGAGCGCGGCCAGAGCTCGAGGCTCGTCTACCAGTACCTGCCCTCGCGCTACGGGATGAACCCCGTCGACCTGCGCAAGGCCGACGCCATCGAGGTGGTCCTGGGACAGGGCGCCAAGCCCGGTGGCGGCGGCATGCTCCTGGGGCAGAAGATCTCCGACCGGGTGGCGCAGATGCGGACCCTGCCCAAGGGGATCGACCAGCGTTCGGCCTGCCGACACCCGGACTGGACGGGCCCCGACGACCTCGCCATCAAGATCCTCGAGCTGCGCGAGATCACCGGCTGGGAGAAGCCGGTGTACGTCAAGGTCGGCGCCACCCGCACCTACTACGACGTCAAGCTCGCGGTGAAGGCCGGTGCGGACGTGGTGGTCGTGGACGGCATGCAGGGCGGAACCGCGGCCACCCAGGACGTGTTCATCGAGCACGTGGGCATCCCCACCCTCGCCGCGATCCCGCAGGCCGTGCAGGCCCTCCAGGAGATGGACCTGCACCGGAAGGTGCAGCTGATCGTCTCCGGGGGGATCCGCTCGGGCGCGGACGTGGCCAAGGCCATGGCCCTGGGCGCGGACGCGGTGGCGATCGGGACGGCGGCACTGATCGCGCTCGGGGACAACGACCCCCGGTACGAGCAGGAGTACCGCGCACTCGGCTCGGCGGCGGGGTTCTACGACGACTTCCAGGACGGCCGCGACCCGGCCGGGATCTCCACCCAGGACCCCGAACTGGCACGTCGGCTGGACCCGGAGGCCGCCGGTCGGCGACTCGCCAACTACCTGCACGTGCTCACGATGGAGGCGCAGACCATCGCCCGGGCCTGCGGAAAGTCCCACCTGACCCACCTGGAGCCCGACGACCTGGTGGCGTTGACGATGGAGGCCGCCGCGATGGCGCGGGTGCCGTTGGCCGGGACCGACTGGATCCCCGGCCGCGCGGGACGGGAACTGTAGGTGACCGTCGTGTCGGACGACCGGACCGCGACCGGGCCCGCGCCGGCGACGGGTGCCCACTTCCACCGCGACGAGACGATGACTACCGTCGAGGGCATGGGAGTCGGCCGGGATGACGCGCGGAGGGTCGTCCACCAGGCGACGCCGCGTGAGCTCCCGGAGGACGTGCCCACCGGCAACGATCTCGAGCGCATCATCGGTTTCCACGTCCGCAGGCTGCGCCTGGCCGAGGGCCTGGGGGTCGCGGAGATGTCCCAGCGGATCGGCATCTCCAAGGCGATGCTCTCCAAGATCGAGAACGCGCAGACCTCGTGCTCGCTGAACATGCTCGCCAAACTCGCCACCGGCCTCGACGTCCCGGTGACCTCGTTGCTCCGCGGCGCGGACACCCGGCGTGACGCGGTGTTCACCCCCGACGGGCAGGGCGCCACGATCGTCGGCCGCGGCACGTCGGCGGGCCACGACTACGAGTTGCTCGGTGCGCTGCGGGGGTCCAACAAGCGCATCGAGCCGGTGCTGGTGACCCTGACCGCCGAGTCGGAGGCGCATCCCCGCTTCCAGCACCCGGGCACCGAGCTGCTCTACATGCTCTCCGGCGACATGATCTACCACCATGCCGAGTCCGAGTACCGACTCCGCCCGGGCGACTCGTTGCTCCTCGACGGCGAGGGCGTCCACGGCCCGGTGGCGATGCTCGAGCTACCCATCCGGTTCCTCTCGGTGACCGCCTACCCGGACGGCGTCGACGGCTGACCCGCCCGGTTCCGCGGAGCCGCGGCACCACCACTCACGACACCACCTCCTCCGGCGCCCCGTTCACGGCGCTTCTCGTCACAGCGCACAGCACACCGCGCCCCGTTCCCCACGCCCCACCGCGGCCGTGGCGCCCCCGTACCGTCCCCACCCTCCCGCACCCCGAGGAGCCCGTCATGACCACATCGGTCACCACCACCGTCACCTCGCTGATGTCCGCGATCGCGGGCGTCGGGACCGACCCGACGAGGGGCGGATACAGCCGCCCCGTCTACTCCGCGGCCGAGGTGGAGCTGCGCGAGTGGTTCCTGGCCGAGGCGGCCGCGCGCGGCCTGGACACCGAGACCGATCGCAACGGGATCATCTGGGCCTGGTGGAATCCGGCCGGCCATCCACTGGAGGGCGCGGTCGTCACCGGCAGTCACCTGGACTCCGTGCCCGGGGGAGGGGCCTTCGACGGCCCTCTCGGCGTGGCCTCGGCGTTGGTGGCGGTCGACCGTCTCCGGGCCCGGGGTCTGCGGCCGCGGCGGGCCCTGGCGCTGACCGTCTTCCCCGAGGAGGAGGGGTCGAGGTTCGGCCGGGCGTGCCTGGGATCGCTGCTGCTCACCGGGGCGATGGACCCGGCCACGGCCGCGGGACTGACCGACGACGACGGCACCACCTACGCCGAGCTGTGCGTGGCCAACGGGCTGGATCCGGCGCGCCTGGGGCGTGACGAGGAGGCGCTGCGGCGGATCGGCCGATTCGTGGAACTCCACGTGGAACAGGGCCGAGGTCTGATCGACCTGGGCAACCCGGTGGCGGTGGCCTCGTCGATCATCGGCCACGGGCGCTGGCGGGTGACCTTCACCGGCCAGGGCAACCACGCCGGCACCACGCTGTTGGCGGACCGCCGCGACCCGATGATCCCGGCCTCCCGCACCGTCCTCGACGTCCGCCGGATCTCCCGCGTGTACCGGGGTGCCAGGGCCACCGTCGGTCGGATCGTGCCCACCCCCGGCGGCACCAACGTCATCGCCTCCAGGGTCGACCTCTGGCTGGACGTGCGGCACCCCGACGACGCCGTGACCGCGCGGATCGTCCACGAGATCACGGAGGCGGCCTCGATGGCCGCCGCGCACGAGGGGTGCGAGAGCACGATCGTGCAGGAGTCGCTCAGCGGTTCGGTGTCCTTCGACCCGGTGTTCCGCGACCGACTGCTCGACGATCTGCCCGGCGTCCCCGTCCTGGCCACGGGGGCCGGCCACGACGCAGGTGTGCTGGCCGCGCACGTCCCCACCGCCATGCTGTTCGTCCGCAACCCCTCCGGGGTGTCGCATTCCCCGGAGGAGCACGTGGAGGACGCCGACGCCGAGCGGGGCGCCGAGGCCCTGGCCGACGTTCTGGCCGACCTGCTCACCTGCGATGACACCTCCGCGACCGACGCGTCCTGACCACCACGCACCACGAGAGAGTGATCCCCATGACCGGCACAGCGCACCCGACCGACACAGCTCAGCGGACCGACACAGTGAAATTCCTCGTCATCGGAGGCGGCCTCGAGGGGCTGTCGATCGCCTGGAACCTGACCGAGCGCGGCGAGACCGACGTACTGGTGGTGGAGAAGGACACCCTGTGTTCCGGGATGACCGGCAAGTCCAGCGGCATCGTCCGCTGCCACTACGGTTCGCCCACCATGGCGGCCCTGAGCTGGCACAGCATCCCGGTGTTCGAGAACGCGACCGAGCTGTTGGGCGACGACATGGCCTTCCGTCAGTGCGGCTACGCCGTGATCGTGGGCGAGGAGAACGTGATCCCGCTCCGGGCGAACGTGGCCATGCAGCAGAGCCTGGGAATCGAGACCGAGATCATCGCCCCGGACCGGATGGCGGAGCTGTGGCCCGGGCTGAACGTCGACGACGTGGCGGCGGCGGCGTGGGAGCCGCGCGGTGGTCGGGGCGAGGCGTACATGACCGGGATGGCCTTCGGCGCCGCCGCCCGCCGGCGTGGGGTCCGC
>NZ_JAALEC010000230.1:0-6731 GCF_014145205.1 Dietzia sp. DQ11-44 | reverse complement strand
CGGGCCTGCGCGGCCGGCTGGCCCTGTTGACCTGCCGCCATCTGCTGCTGGTAGGCCTGCGCCTGCTGCTGTGCCGCCAACTGCGACTGCGCCTTGACCAGCGCCTGCTGGATCTCGTCAGGGATGGTCAGCGGAAGCACCTCCCGGACGGGCATCGGTCCGTCGCCACGGTTCACCAGCAGGTGCTTGAACACCTCCCGACCCTCCTCGGCGGCCTGCTCGGCCAGCTCCGGGGTGGCCATGATGCGCACCTCGGCGGTCCACCGGTGCCCGTCGACCCCGATCGCACGGAAGACGGCACCCGGCATGGCGGCCACGAGCTCGCGCCCCCACGGACCGTCCTCGACGGTGACCTCGGCGCCCTGACCCTCGAGCTGCTCGCGCATGGCGGCGACCATGGTCCGCCACTGCCCGGCCGACTTCGGCGCGGCGAAGGCGCGCGGGATCACCCGCGACACGGTGGTGACCACGTGGAACTCCGGCTGACCGTTCGGGTCCAGCGCGACGTTCAGATCGCGCCCGTTGGGGACGCCGATCACCAGGGAACCGAGGTCGAGGTGTCCGTACCCGAGGTCGGTGTAGTACCGGGCCACGTCCCCGACCGACGAGCGGTCATGCGGACCGGTCGTGGACGGTGCGGAGTCCGCGGGTTCCCCGGGGGTGGCGGCGTCGCGGTCCCCGGTCACCGACTTCTTGCGTCCGAACATGGTCGAATCCTCTCCGCGTGCGACCTGGTCCCGGTCGGGACCGTGCCTCTTGACGCTACCCAACGTGGTGTGGTGCCGGTCAGGTCAGGCGGTGGTGACCTCCGGTCGAGCCGTGGCCCCGCTCTCCCCGGTCGGTCTGGTCGAGCTCGTCGACCTCCTGCACGTCCCAGAGTTCGACTCTCTGGATGATCAACTGTGCGATCCGGTCACCTCGTCCGATGTGAACCGGTTCGGACGGGTCGAGGTTGACGAGGTTGACCTTGATCTCGCCGCGATACCCGGCATCGATGGTGCCCGGGGCGTTGACGATCGACAGTCCCGCCCGTGCGGCGAGACCGGATCTGGGGTGGACGAGCCCGGCGTACCCCTCCGGGATGGCGACGGCCACCCCTGTGCCCACCAGCGCACGATGCCCGGGTTCGAGTGCGCAGTTCTCGGCCGAGAACAGATCGATGCCCGCGTCGGAGGGGTGGGCGCGGGACGGCACCGGAAGACCGGGGTCCAACCTCCGTAGCCGCAGCGGTCCGCGTGATCCGGACGAGTGGTCGGGGTGGTTCATGGCTGGCCGCCCTCCTGCCGGGTGGAGCCCGGGTGATGGATAGTCTTGATGTCGTGACCGAAGAAGATCTCCGACCGTCGCCCGACCGGGTCCCGCGCCCTGTTCACTCGGAACGACTCCGGGTACCGGGATGGTGGTGGGTGCTTCTCGCCGCCATCACCGTCCTCGTGGCCGCCGTGGCCTCGGTACTCGGCGCGCCGTGGTGGCTGTGGCTGCTCACCGTGGTCGTGCCCGCCCTGTTCGCGTGGCTCTTCGTCACCGTCGGTCGCGAGCGTATCGAGGTCGAGTCCGACGGTCAGGGCGGAGGGACCCTGTACGCGGGCCGCGCGCGTCTGCCCTTCGAGGCGATCTCGCGCAGCGCCGTCGTGCCCGCGACCGCCAAGCAGGCCGCGATGGGGCGCCAACTCGATCCGGAGGCGTTCGTCGTCCACCGCGGTTATGTCCCCACCATGGTGATCGTCGTCCTGGACGACCCGCTGGACCCCACGCCCTACTGGCTGATCAGCACCCGTGACCCGGAAGGACTCGCGGCGGCCCTCCCGGACAACCACTACAGCTGAGCGATCAGCCCGCGCAGTCCACGCAGATCGGCAGTCCGTCCCTCTCCTCGGCGAACCGGCTCCGGTGATGGACGAGGAAGCAGTCTCCGCAGGTGAACTCATTGTCCTGCTCGGGAACCACACGGACCGTGAGTTCCTCTCCGGAGAGATCCGCCCCCGGGAGTTCGTAGGACTCGGCGGTATCCGTCTCGTCCACGTCGACCTCGCCGGTAGCCCCCTCCGCCCTCCGGGCCTTGAGTTCCTCCAGCGAATCACCGGCCAGCTCGTCAGCTTCGGTCCGGCGGGGTGCGTCGTAGTCGGTTGCCATGTGTCTCTTCTCTAGCGGTCAGGTGGCGAGGGGCGGTCGGTTCGATCGTGGACCGACCGGCGCACGCATATTAACGGAAACTAGCAGGGATTTCATCCGCGCTTCCGGACCGTGTCCCCACCGGGACGCCGATTCCCCGACGATTACAGTGGTGAGGCGGACCCGGACAGGGCTCCCGCACCGTGACACCTGCAGGAAGGACCCTCATGGTCGTCCACCTCAGCGCCCAGGCGACACCCAGTCCGACCCCCACTCGGGGGATGGGACGACTACGCAGCCCCTACGTGCTGTTCGTGGTGGCCACGCTGGTCCTCGGGGGTCTGGTGTGGGCTTCCGCGCTCATGGGCAGCGATGCGGCGACCCAGGCCGCCGCCTGCCCCGTGACGCCCGCGGCGGAGGAGGCCGGACTGCGGGATCAGCCCGCCGGCGCACTCGACTCGGTCGAGCCGGCCCTGTTGGCGGACACGCGGGTCCGGGTGCTCAACGCCAACGGCCAGAGCGGTCAGGCGGGTGCGGTCGCCGCCCAACTCGCCGAACGCGGATTCCAGCCGGCGGGAGCCGACGCCACCGGCAACGACCCGATCTACGCCCAGGACCTCGAGTGCCACGGGCAGATCCGCTACGGCGAGGCCGGGGAGGCGAGCGCGAGGTCACTGTCCCTCGCCGCGCCGTGCATGCAGCTGGTGTCCGACGGGCGGGCGGACGAGTCCGTCGACCTGGTGCTGGGGACGATCTTCTCGCGACTGTCGGACTCGGCGGAGAGCGTGGGGGCGCTCGACGAGCTCAAGGTGGGACGTCAACCGATCTCCGCCGAGCTGGACGCGGCGCGAGCCGTCAACTGCTGACCGCGCCCCCGAGCGCCTCGATCGCGGACAGGAACTCCCCCGCCACACCGGGTGCGGCGGCGGCAGTGGGGACCTCGTCGTCGTGGGAGACCCTCACCACCGCGCCGGCCTCGGCGGCGATCAGGGCCCCGGCCGCGTGATCCCACGGCTTGAGGCAGCGCTCGTAGTAGGCGTCGATCCGGCCGGTGGCCACCATGCACAGGTCCAGGGCCGCGGACCCGCACCGTCTGATGTCACGGATCCGCGGGAGGAGCTCCGCGACCACCCGCCCCTGTTCCGCGCGGACGTCGGAGTCGTAGGAGAACCCGGTTCCCACGAGCGCCATCGACAGGTCGTCACACGCCGACGCCGTCAGTTCGGTGAGCGTGCCCGTGGCGGACCGGAGGCTCGACCCGCGGCCGAGCCCCGCGGTCCAGGTCTCGCCGGTGACGATGTTGTGCACCGCACCCGCGAGGACCACCCCGTCGACCTCCGCCGCCACCGAGACGGCGGTGAAGGGGATCCCGTAGAGGAGGTTGACGGTTCCGTCGACCGGATCCACCACCCACCGCACGACCCCCCGTCCCGGGGCGGTCGCCTCCTCGCCACCCTCCTCCCCCAGGACGCGGTCGCCGGGCCGGGCGGAGACCACCTGCGAACGGAGGTGCTCCTCCACGGTGGTGTCGATGACGGTCACCGGGTCGGTCGCAGAGCTCTTGGCACGCGCGTCGAGCCCGGTGGAGCCGAACTGCTCCACCATCCGCCGGGCCACGTCACCGCCCGAGACCGCGAGCCGACCCGCGAACCGCCTCAATTCGTCGACGGTGTCCGCGTGGGTTGATCGCGCGACCCCTCCGTCCGTCTCCTCCGACATGTCGGCTCACCTCGTCGTCGTCCCCGATTGGACCGGCCCACGGTGGTACCGGACAGATACGCTGACGAACGGGCGCTCGTCGCCCCCATCGTGCCCCGTCGGTCCGGTGGACTCCAACCGCAGCCGTGACCCTCACGGCCCGTCACCCGGGAGCCCGAGATGCCCACCCCCACACCTACCGAGAGCACCCAGGCGCCGGCCTCCTCCACCGGCCTGGGGGTGGACGTCGGCGGCACAGGGATCAAGGCGGGGCTGGTCGACCTCGGCACCGGGGAACTCCTCGGCCCCCGGTCGACACGTCCCACCCCGCAGCCGGCGACCCCGGACGCGGTCGCCGGGGTCATCCGCGCGATGGTCGACGAACTCGGATGGGACGGCCCGGTGGGGGTGGCTCTCCCCAGCGTCATCCACGACGGCGTCGCGAGGATCGCCCACAACATCGACGGCTCCTGGGTCGGCTGCGACGTGGTCGCCCTGTTCGACAGGCACCTCCCCGGACGCTCGGTGGTCATGCTCAACGACGCCGACGCGGCGGGTGTCACCGAGGTGCACTACGGCGCCGGTGAGGGGGTGGACGGCCTGGTGGTCCTGCTGACCTTCGGCACGGGGATCGGATCGGCACTGCTGCTGGACGGCCATCTCGTCCCCAACACGGAGTTCGGACACCTCATGGTGGAGGACATCGCCGGCCGGGGTTTCGACGAGGCCGAGCACCTGGCCTCCGCATCGGTACGTGCACGGGACGGACTGACCTACGAGGAATGGGCGCCCCACGTGTCCAACGTCCTGCGATGCCTCGAGGACCTGCTCTGGCCCCGCGCATTCGTCCTGGGGGGCGGGATCAGCGAGGCCGCCGAGGAGTGGTTCCCGCTCCTGGAGAACCGCACCCCGGTTCGTGCGGCCATCAGACGTGGCGATGCCGGGATCATCGGGGCGGCGCTGTACTCGGCGGCGCGCGACGGCCTGGTCGATCTGGGGTCGACACTGTCCCCGGGCAGCTACTGACCCCTCGTCAACAGCGCCTGATGCGACCTCCGGGCGGGTTCCTCGTTACAATGGCGCAGGCCGGGATCACCTACCGGCCGGGGACGGGCCCGGTACCGCAAGGCGGACGGCTCGAGTGTCGGCATACGATGCGGCATCGATCCCCGTTTCCCATCGATTCACCGGTTGTGAAGGGGCGTTTGTGGCAGCCACGAAGACCACCAGTTCGGATTCCGCGATGAGCGGCGATCCGTCGGACACCGAGGTCACGGGCGAGGCCCCCGCCAAGAAGACCGCGGCGAGCAGGACACCAGCGAAGAAGGCCGCGCCCGCCAAGAAGACGGCGGCGAAGAAGTCGGCCCCGGCCAAGAAGACCGCCGCGAAGAAGACCGCGGCCAAGAAGACCGCCGCCGCGGGGGATCCCGCGCTCACGGACACCGCTCCGATCGACGACGCACCGGTCGAGGCACTCGAGGTCGAGCCGGACACCGCCGAACTCGAGGACGTCGAGGTCGATGTCGTCGACGTCGATGACGCGGAGGCCGACGAGGAGACCAAGGAGGGTCCGACCGCCAAGGACAAGGCGTCGGGTGACTTCGTCTGGGACGAGGACGAGTCCGAGGCCCTGCGGCAGGCCCGCAAGGACGCCGAGCTCACCGCCTCGGCCGACTCGGTCCGCGCGTACCTCAAGCAGATCGGCAAGGTCGCCCTTCTCAACGCCGAGGAGGAGGTCGAGCTGGCCAAGCGTATCGAGGCCGGCCTCTACGCCACCTGGTTCATGGCCCAGGTCGTCGAGCGTGGCGAGAAGCTCACCACCGCCCAGCGCCGCGACTACAAGTGGATCGAGCGGGACGGCGTTCGCGCCAAGAACCACCTGCTCGAGGCGAACCTCCGGTTGGTCGTGTCCCTGGCCAAGCGCTACACGGGCCGGGGGATGGCGTTCCTGGACCTCATCCAGGAGGGCAACCTGGGTCTGATCCGCGCCGTCGAGAAGTTCGACTACACCAAGGGCTACAAGTTCTCGACCTACGCGACCTGGTGGATCCGCCAGGCCATCACCCGCGCCATGGCCGACCAGGCCCGCACCATCCGCATCCCGGTGCACATGGTCGAGGTCATCAACAAGCTCGGGCGCATCCAGCGCGAGTTGCTCCAGGACCTGGGCCGCGAGCCCACCCCGGAGGAGCTGGCCAAGGAGATGGACATCACCCCGGAGAAGGTGCTGGAGATCCAGCAGTACGCCCGGGAGCCCATCTCGCTCGACCAGACCATCGGTGACGAGGGCGACTCGCAGCTCGGCGACTTCATCGAGGACTCCGAGGCCGTGGTGGCCGTGGACGCGGTGAGCTTCACGCTGCTCCAGGACCAGCTCCGCTCGGTGCTCGACACCCTGTCCGAGCGCGAGGCGGGCGTGGTGCGGCTGCGCTTCGGCCTCACCGACGGACTGCCCCGCACGCTGGACGAGATCGGCCAGGTCTACGGGGTCACGCGCGAGCGGATCCGCCAGATCGAGTCCAAGACCATGTCCAAGCTGCGCCACCCGTCGCGGTCCCAGGTGCTGCGCGACTACCTGGACTGATCTCCCGCCGGTCCGGTACCCCGGACCCCGGACGAGCCCGGGCCCGTCGATGTCGACGGGGCCCGGGCTCGTTCGCATGCTCATCCGACAGGGACGGCGAGGCGTGGTTCTGAGCCCCTTCCAGCGTCCCGTTCCAGCTGCCCTACCAGCTACGCAGCAGCGAGATGCGTTCCCGGATCTGGTCGGCCGAGGCCATGGGCACCGGAGGACCACCACAGGAGTTACGCAGCTGCGTGTGGATCGCTCCGTGGGACTTGCCCAGACGGCCCGAGTACACGGACACCAGCGTGTTGAGCTGGCGCCTCAGATCCTTAAGCTCGGCCGCGGAGGCCACGCG